>JAEWEO010000103.1 GCA_023389295.1 Bacillota bacterium | reverse complement strand
AGCAAAAAGCGAGACTTTTATAGAAATTTCAAACACTTTTGAGACTACTGCTCGCAATGAACGAGAACATGCAAGGATTTTTCAAAGATATTTAAATGGTGGTATTTTACCTAAAACCGAAAGCAATTTATTGGTTTCCGCCGATCAAATGGTAGAAACAGCGAATCAATACAGAGAGTTTTCCAGAATTGCAAGAGAGGAAGGCTACACTGACATAGCTTCAATATTTAACGGAATAGCTAACATAGAATTAAATCATGAGATAGCTTTTCGAACTCAATATAACGATATTATTCAAAATGAAGTGTTTTGCAAACCAGAAGAAACTTTGTGGGTCTGTATGATATGTGGTAATATTTTGAGTGGCGATTGCGCTCCGACTATTTGCCCCATTTGTGGTTATCCACAAGGATATTATAAGCTTTATCGTTAATACATAAATTTGTGGATAGAAAAAATGTAGAATAAAACAGGTAACCTTTAGGCTATATCCTAATTGTTACCTGTTTTAATCATACATGATTCATAAAATGTCTGCGAAGCTGACCTTCTTAAATATTAGAAGGACAATATGGGCGAGCGTCGTTGTATATGAGCATATAGTTTTCATACACTATAGCTTTTTTGCAATGTATCAGTTTATAAATATCTAGTGTAATATTCATCATAGGTCAGTCCGCTGTGATATACCGCAGTTGCTATTCCCCTTCCAAGGTAACGAAAATGCCAAGGTTCATAACTATATCCGGTGATTGCTTCTTTCCCTTTTGGATATCGAAGAATAAAGCCGTACCGATATGAATTCTCAGCCAGCCATTTACCTTCTTTCGTATCTTCAAAAGACTCTTCCAAGTCATTAATATCTACAGCTAATCCCGTTTGATGTTCACTATGTCCCGGTCTCGCTGATACTTTATCTCTTATTTTCTGATATTCTTCTAACGACACCTCGGGGGTTATGTTTTTCATATAAACTGTGTTTTGATAGGAATAACTACGAAAAGTTGAAATTGCCTCCAGATGAATATCTTCCATTTTTGCTGCCCAGCACATCACTTCAAATGCAAAGCAAGCTTCATGCCGTAGAAGCAAACCTCCTGCATTGAAACAAGTACTAATTAATTCAAGATCATTTGGGCTGTAATTGGAATCCAACTGATTGTATTTATTAACTAAGACCAATATACTGTCCGGACATCTCACCTTTTTTATCTCAGAATAGAATGGTTTATTAAGACCGATATTTACAAAGGTTACTACCTCTTCCAGGGAGTAGTCCTCGTGCTCCATTTTATAGCTGAGGTACTGTTCTTCTTTTCGCCAATCGTAATCTGGTATTAGGTCAAATTGCTCCATACAACTGATCCAACTCCTTCTACATGATCTATCTACCTTAAGTGTTTCTATCCATCCTATGTTATTTTTACTAATAAGTGAAAAAAGTTCTATATTATTCTATGTAGCTTCTTAGAATTTTGCGGAAAGAGAAAAAGGATAAAAAAAGTGTCTGTAAAGGGATTGTAGGTCATAACAAAACAATCTCTTTACAAACACTTTAGTTGTGTCTATATCAATTAGTATTTACCTAAGATACTAATAATTATCTATCGATAATCCTGATATTTAGTTCGTAAATAACTGTGACCAATAAATCACTCCATTACTTTGGTATACACCAATACCTATTTTGTTAAAGTTTCCATTTAAAATATTTGCTCTGTGACCAGGTGAGTTCATCCATCCGGTAACTACCTCTTGAGGAGTTTTCTGTCCGTAAGCAATATTTTCACCTGCTGCATTATAGGAAATACCGTATTCCTTTAATACTGTTGAGAAGCTTGTCCCATTGGGTCTTGTATGGGAAAAGGACTGCTTAGTCTCCTGAGCACGCTTGTTAGCAGCTGCAGTTAGCGTTTGATTAGTTGTCAAGACGGACAAACCTGCTTTTTGACGTTCAACATTTACTAGTCTAAGAACTTCGTTTGCATAACTACTTATACCGGAATTATCAGTCGGTGTTGTAGTAGGTGTAGGTGTCTTGGTAGGAGTAGGCGTCTTAGTAGGAGTAGGTGTCTTGGTAGGAGTAGGTGTCTTAGTAGGAGTAGGTGTCGTTGTTTGTGTTGGTGCTGTTGTTGGTTTTGCTGTAGGAGTAGCTGTTCCTGTGTTTGCATTTTGCTTTTCTTGAATCTGAGCTAAGATATCCTTTAAGGATTGAATGTTTGTCACATTACTCATATTAATGTTTTTATAGCCGTTCTTCTGCAACTCACTTACAAGCTCTTGTACAGAGTCACATTGGGATAAGTCAACATTCTTATATACAATAACCTGTTGTTTCTTATTATTTGAAGCCACTTTAGTTACTGTGCCATTCTTTGTTGCTTTTGTACTTAAATTAGTAGCTTGTACGTTTTCGTTAGCGCTGTTAACTACTGCCTTAACTGTATTATTACTGTCTTCTCTCTGTGTAATTACCTTTTTAGTATCAACAGTCGCTTCCGTTTGATTTTCTAACTTGGTTTCCTTGGCAACCAGCTTATCTTCCTGCAGGGCTACCTGGTTCTTCGTATTATTTGTAGTTTCAGATACAGTATCTGTAACATTTATCTGTTTATTGTCAGAAGTATTTTTCTGATCATCTATTTCCGTAATATTTTGTTCTACCTTTGTAGTGTTATTATCTTTGTTCAAAACTTGATCCACTTGAGATGAATTTTGATTTGAGCTCAAAGCACCTATTAATGATAACACTAGTGTACATGCTGATGTTATAATGAGTTTCTTCATTTTTGTGTACCTCCTTAATGGTATCTCTCTGCTGCTCCCTTAGAGTAACACATAGGGTATAGGGGTTCAATAGATAGATAATGGCGATGAACTCAAATACTTCCTTTTAATTTCTTAAAAATGGAGATAATTTTATTACTATTTTCCAATTATATTGGTAATTAATTAAATGACATTATAGAGATAGACATAAAAAAAGTCCCTTAATACAAGGCTTTTCATATATATTCGCATTATAATACTGGAAATACTATAGAGTATTTCAATCAGAATCACCCATAAAATTATCATTTTTAAATACAACAATTATTTTAATAATTTATTACATAATTGTTACAATTCCTAATGCAAGCGGCAATAGTCCAATCCATCCAATCACCCACTTATTCGATATGCAAAGAATACCATACGCACCCAATAGTCCAGTTCCGAAGATAACAAAGGTTCCTATAAAGTATGTTGCTGTGATAACAATTACGTTCCTTTTGTTACTTGCCTTAGTATAAAGAAAAAAAGAGAACGGGTATCTCATCAAGGCTGGTGGTTATGTAGATAACATTTCTTTATCTCTTCGTTTCTAAATCATCCTTTTGATTTAGGATTCTTATTGATTTTTAATTTCCATAATTATTTTAAACTATTTTTGCTTCATAAGGAAATACTAAATATAAAAGTTAGTGTTCTCATTGGTATTATAGAAAGTGAGGATGCTTCATGTTAAAAACGAAGTTTTATGGTATAGCTATCGCATGTGCGATAGGATGCTTTGGCATCAGTCCTGTAAACGTATTTGCGGCAGAGACAAATTCTGAATCTGTAACACTATCGGAGAAAGATAAGGATCAAGGTCAAAAGGATAAAAAAGCTGCTTTCGATGATGCTATAAAAAAAGCCAGCGAAAAATGGGATTCATTAACGGACAAGCAGAAAAACGAAATCTATGCTTTAATTGAAAATGAAATGAAAGCCGAGATCAAACTGACGGATAAATTAGAAGAACTTGGTCTGCTTGGAAAAGAAGACGGAACACTACTAAAAGCTCGAATGCAAGAGAGATTTACTGAACTAAAAAAGAGTGGTGAATTCCCTTTTTCAAGGCCAAATCGAGATAAAAAGCAGAGATAATAATTGGTACTGATGGGTTACGATTATAATACCTAAGAGCTACACTAACTTTTTTATTATTATAAAAACTTATATGGACTTATTTTAATCTTGTTTGGACCTATAATTTATCTCATTTGGACTTATGATTTATCTCATTTGGACTTATGACTATCTGATACAGACTTTTGATTAATCTTTTTAATACTCAATGGAATAATACTGGCTTACCTACAGAAACTATTCTTATATATGAAAGGAGCCCTAATTATGAATAGGATGAACGATTATGAAGTTAGCCCATCTCCGTCCCCTGTACCAAAGGACGAGCCCGGTGTAGAAAACGATTATACTAACCGTACGGAAATAGAAGCTCCCAATCCTTCTACTGCTACACCCTCTATTCCTAGTGAAATGCCCGCAAGATAAGAAAAAGCGTGATAACTTCACGCTTTTTCTTATCATTCAAAACACTCACTTAAGTTTTATTATCTATACTAATTCTTTTCCGATGTACTCTTATGGAACTGGTGGCTTGAGGATGATCTTGCACTATCGCCACTTACATAACCATTTTGCATTCTATCCTTCGTCGATAACTTTACCTTGTCAGAACTAAATTTATTAGTATCTCTATTTGGTTTAGTTTCATTTTCAGTTGACATCTATCTTCCTCCTATCGAAATATCGAATATTATATGTAGAAGGATATATATTATTCAGTTTCGTATATAGGCTTTGGCTTTTCTTTAATAAAGAATAGAGCCTCTTCTTTTGTAAAACATATTTTATAATTTAAATTTGGATTTGTTTTGCTATTAACTGCATCCACAATTCTCTCAAATTGCATACGGGTAAGTACTTTCTTGTGAATGAAAGAAATTTTATTCACATAAGCAGATACTCTACTAAGCCCTTCAATACATATTGGTAGGCAGTCTTGAGCAAGGGGATCCAAACGCTCTAAATTTGCTATGATTGATAATTCTTTTTTTTCATATTGCATGACAATTTTTGTAACATCCTGTGTATAGGCATATAGCTCATTAATATCCATATGCCCTTCTATTGTAATATTAAGAATCTTATTATTTTTATCAACATGAATACTGTACATAATTAGCTCTCCTTCAAATTTTTAATATTTTCAAAGAACCTTTTCGTAACTATTTTTTAATGTATCTGATTTATTAATCATGAACGTTTTATAAAACTTCTTTTTTATGATAAGCAAACTCCAGTTATATCTATATTATAACAATTTTCTACAATTTTGTAAATATCACTTGTTTCAGACGAAGAAAGAGCTTTAGAATCAATTTAAAAATCTTATTGACACAATTCGACCTTTTATGTTAAAGTAATTCCGGTAAAGGGGAGTAGCTAATAAGTTATAGAGTCAACAATCGGCAATTTGCCTGGCTTTATACTCCTAATGGATAGCAAGACCTTTCATAGAATATGTGTTTTTTATTCTATGAAAGGTCTTTTTTAGTTCCGTTAAATCAGCTACTGGATGTTCGTAGTAAGGTAACTATGTTTTGATAACAAGTGGATTGGGTGTTTATTCAACTAGTTTAGGTCTAATGAATGGATTTTTAATATCTTATTTATTGTAGACAAATTCTTTGATTTAAAAAGAAATAGGATCAAATCATTAATCACTAATATTAACAGAGAGGTGCAAATACGTGCAGGAATTTTACAAAAAGACGGTAGACCAAACTTTAAGCTACCTAAATACATCACAAAATGGTTTACTAAATGATCAGATAAGTAAAGAACGCGAGCAGCAGGGTTTTAATGAATTATCAGAAGGAAAAAGGAAAACCACATTACAAATATTTTTAGAACAATTCAAAGATTTTCTCGTTATTATCTTGATAGTAGCTGCTATCATTTCTGCATTTTTAGGGAAATTGGAAAGTACTCTGGTAATTTTGGCAGTTGTTACTTTAAATTCAATCTTAGGTACTGCTCAGCATAAAAAAGCAGAGCAATCTTTAAATAGTCTTAAAGCTTTATCTTCTCCTACTGCTAAGGTTCTTCGAAATGGGCAAAAGTTAGAGATCCCCTCTAGAGAATTATTGGTCGGTGATATTGTTTATCTTGATGCCGGAGATTATATTAGTGCTGACGCACGTATCATAGAAAGTTATAGTCTTCAAGTAAATGAAAGTTCTTTAACCGGTGAATCAGAAAGTATTCAAAAAATTACAGATTGTATCTTAGGTGATCACATCTCCATTGGTGACAGAAAAAACATGGTCTTCTCCGGAAGCTTCGTTACCTATGGTAGAGCCGTTGTCGTAGTAACAGCAATTGGTATGAAAACTGAGATTGGTAAAATTGCAGATTTACTGGAAACTGCAAAAGATAAAAAAACTCCTTTGCAGGTTAATCTTGATGCCTTTGGTAAAAAACTAGCAGTTATTATACTTATGATTTGTGCCTTTGTATTGGCACTTAATTTACTACGTGGACAAGATTTGGCTGACTCCTTCATGTTTGCTGTTTCTTTGGCCGTAGCAGCCATCCCGGAAGCTTTAAGTTCCATCGTTACCATTGTCTTAGCACTTGGAACACAGAAGCTTGCAAAACAGAATGCTATTGTTAGAAAACTTCAGGCTGTAGAAAGTCTTGGAAGTATCTCTGTTATTTGCTCTGATAAGACCGGAACATTAACTCAAAATAAAATGACGGTTCAAAAGTTATTTGTAAACAATAATGTTGTTGATAAAAAACAGTTAAATATCAATAACAAGGAAGAAAAAAAATTAATCCAGATGGCTTTATTGTGTAATGATGCCATTACTGTAAAAGATAAGGAAATTGGAGATCCCACCGAAATTGCATTAGTTAATCTGGGAGAACTTTATGGAATTGATGAACAAGCAATTCGAGAAGAATTTCCTCGAATCGCTGAGGTTCCTTTTGATTCAGATCGTAAGTTAATGAGTACCGTTCATAAGATATCCGGTAAAACCATCTTAATTACTAAGGGCGCTGTGGATGTAATGTTAAACAGAATGGTTCGTATGGAACAGGACAATGAAATTCATCCATTTACCGAAGAAGACAAAATAAGGATTGAGAAAACCAATTACGAGCTTTCTAAAAATGGTCTTCGTATTCTAGCCTTCGCCTACAAAGAGCTTTCCGACATTACAGAGGTAACTACCGAGGATGAGAACAACCTAACCTTCATCGGTTTGATTGCTATGATGGATCCTCCCAGAGTGGAATCAGCCCCCGCTGTCGCAAGTTGTATACAGGCAGGTATAAAACCTGTCATGATCACAGGGGATCATAAAGTTACTGCATCTGCGATTGCTAAAGAAATTGGTATTCTCCAAAATGATTCTGAAGCCATGGAGGGATACGAACTAGATGATTTAACGGACGAAGAATTAAAGAAGAAAGTTGAACATGTTAGCGTTTATGCAAGAGTATCTCCGGAACATAAAATTAGAATTGTACGAGCATGGCAGGAACTTGGAAATGTAGTAGCGATGACCGGAGATGGTGTAAATGATGCGCCTGCATTAAAACAAGCAGATATCGGTATTGCCATGGGTATTACTGGTACTGAAGTTGCTAAAGATGCTGCTTCCATGGTCCTAACGGATGATAACTTTTCCACCATTGTCAAATCCATTTCCAATGGTAGAAGCATCTATGAAAACATTAAGAACTCCATTAAATTCTTAATGGCAGGTAATACTGGCGGTATTCTAGCGGTTCTTTACGCTTCTCTCTTTGCATTACCAGTGCCCTTTGCACCGGTACACCTGTTATTTATCAATTTATTAACGGATAGTCTTCCGGCTATAGCAATTGGTTTGGAACCCCACAACGAGAATATCATGAGAGAAAAGCCCAGAGCGATTAACTCCTCCATTATGGACAAAGGCTTTTCTATAAAAGTACTCTTAGAGGGTCTTCTAATCGCCGTCGTTACTATGATTGCTTTCCATCTGGGTTTTTCAATGGGAAATGCAGCTACCGCTAGCACTATGGCATTCTCAACCTTATGTCTTTCAAGATTATTCCATGGTTTTAATTCCAAATCTAAAGAATCCATTTTTAGAAGTGGAATGTTTAACAACAAAATGCTTTGGTTATCCGTAGGCATCGGTAATCTACTATTATTAATGGTATTAATCATCAAACCTTTAGCTAAAGTATTCGAAGTTGTTGCCCTTGATACTACTCAGTTTTTCATTCTATATGGCTTATCTCTAATTCCTTTTATTGTAATACAGACTTACAAATTAATATTTGTAAGAAACTCAAAATAATAGATTGAATTTCTCAAAAATGTAGCGTCCGATATTGCTTTTCAATACCATAATTAAAAAACGTGTATAACTTATAAGATGAAAGATAAGTCATACACGTTTTTTCATGGATAGATTTCTATTTGTAAGAAAACTATTTTTATGTTATTCCGCTTGATTACTAGGATTACAGGTAGCCTTAACAAAAATACCATTGACTTCTACTTGATCGGTTAATTCTATGACCAAACACCTGCGCCCCTCCACCAGTTTTGTTTGAACTAAATCAGTTCTCTCAGGATTAACCTTGATAACTACATCCGGTGTTTTTACCTCAAATACTCTTGTATTCGTAACATTTGAAGCTAATAAAGAAACCTTATCTCCTGCCATCATTTCATAATTTTTATCCAATTGGACTAATTTTTCTTCTTCGACACCACTCTCTGCAAAAAGATTCTTTACCTCTGCCTTATCTAAGACAAGAGGCTCCGGTATCTCTTTCATCTTATGCTCTTCAATAATCTCATTGAGTTTCCCATGAATATTCTTAACGATCTCGTATTCACAGTCCTCACCTAGTGTCTCAACAATAAGTGATTGGAAGGTTTCTTTTTGTCCTCCGGCTGACATTGGAAGCTCACAACCAAAAATCTCTCTCACAAAATCCGTATGTAATTCCTCTGAGTCACTTGAATAATACAGCATGCTATGGATATCGGTGCTTCTATCATTAAATGCAGGAAATAAGAAACCATTACTAGGAGTGGATACCACCCAATCCTGTATTCTTTTCTGTATCTGATTGGTCTCTTCATTATAACTAAGACCGGGTTTGGATAACTTAACCGGACAAATGGAACAGAGAATATACCGATATACTTCATCGGATGCGTCATCCATCATTATTCTATCATTCGTCTTACCCGGTACGTCATAAGCAGCATATACAAGAAGTATGAGATAGTTTCCCACAAAATCATACATCTCTATTACCTTATGATAAAACTCCTCAATTAAGGCTTCATCCTTTAACTCACTATCTCTTAATTTTAATAAAAATTCCTGAGTACCACCTACAAATTCTGTCTCCGTTGGGAAATCTAAATTGATTAAGTTCTTCCCAACCGTTCCGGAGAGGGTTTTTTTAAATATTTCAAAATATTTAAAGGTTTCCTCCTCCGGCAGACAAAGGAAGGATTCTGTAAACTTCGTCTTAATCTCTTTCTCACTATCTACATAACAACCACTTACTTTTGTGATAGAGCAGTTCTCATGTTTCATTTGTTTCTTTATTTCAGATATTTCACTATTAATCATTCCAGGTCTCCTTGTTGCTTTATTATTCTATTAGATGTATGCCAAACTATATATATTTTTAATTGAATATACAATAGATACATATCCCTTCGCTCCAACGCTCCTTTGGGCTTAGCTTCCGCTCCAGAACAGTATCTATGTATATTCAATACCTAAAGTTTAAAAATTTCGCAATGATCTATTATTTCTATACCTCCACAAACTTACGGAAGTTTGTGTCCTGCTGATAAATACAATTCATACCATTGCTGTCTGGTGAGTTTTACCTCGGAGGCCTTACATAATTCCTCTAAATGTTTGCCGTTTGTAGTTCCTGCAATGGCCTGTATTTTTGCCGGGTGGCGTAAAATCCAAGCTACTGCTATGGCATTTTTAGTAACGCTATAAAGATTGGCAAGTTCTTCTAATTTATCGTTGAGTTCCTTATATTGCTCATGATCAATAAAGGTACCTCCACTTAGAGAAATTTGCATTATTGACCATGCTTGAAGTGTCACATCATGAAGTCTGGCATAGTCTAGCAGGCTGCCATCTTTCATTACACTCTCAGCTTCTGTCATATTTACAAAAATCCCTGCATCCACAAGTCCGGAATGCACTATACTTAATTCAACCTGATTAACCATCAGTTTCTGCCCACTATACTTCTCTATCAACTGCATCTGCAAAGGATTCATATTGGATACTCCAAAGTAATCAACTTTGCCACTTGTTTTAAGTATTTCAAATGCCTTTGCTACTTCCTCAGGCTCAATTAATGCATCCGGTCGATGCAACGCCAATACGTCGATTTTGTCCAGCTTCATTTTCTGAAGGCTTTTATCTACACTCTCTAAAATATGATCTGCTGATAAATCATAATATCCTCTACAAATACCACATTTTGTTTGGATATATAGCTTATCTCTTAAGGAAGGCTTTTTCTTCAGAGCTTCACCAAACATCTCCTCTGAATTTTTACCCCACTCGTAAATGTCTGCATGATCAACGAAATTAATACCTAGTTCAACTGCTTTATCTAAGAGCGCTTCGACTTCATATTGTTCTTTAATACCAAATCGCATACAGCCTAGTGCAATCTGTGATACTTGTAACTCACTTGATCCCAATCTAATGTTATCCATATTCTATCCTCCAAACCGTTCCTTTTCTTCGTATTTATTACGTGTTTTATTACATACTTACTGCTAAGTTTGCCTTGGCAAACTTACATAAGCTTCTTTCACTAACCATATGATATTATAGCAATTTTGTTGATACTTTTGCAAGTTGTGTAATAAAAAATTCCCCTTAAATGATTCGGATTAGATGATTAAGGGGCTACGCTAATGTTCCAACGAATTTTACTTAATCGATAAATCAATTCTTTTTGTAGCGATAAGGTTACAACTTGTATCTGCTATATTCGCTATGATTATCTGCCCAAGTTTAACCGGCGCACTTACTTCTATATCTTTCATTAACAAAATACATTCCATAATTTTAGCTTTCGGAATGTTGTCGCTTGTTTTAACTGATACAACAGGCGACTGTCCATTGATTACCTTTATGGTAGAGGTCAGGGTTCGGGTAGGATTCATAATCTCACTTGCAGCATATCGCTCTCCTTTTGCACAGCTATGTCCATATACCCTTTTTACTTCCTTATTGTCAATCTCCACCGTAACCCTACATCCTAGGGGACAACCGATACAGGTTAATTCCTTTCTTTCCATTATACCCTCCAATAAAAGATGATTTCCTACTTTTTTCTATAAAGTTTCTTTTCTTATACATTTCCTTTGCCTAATGTGTTTTCACTATAAGACTTTACTTTCTTATATAATTTCCTTTGCATAATGTTTTCACATAAGGCTTTACTTTTCTTATATACTTTTCTTATCTTCACATTCTCTTTGTTTAATGCTTTTTAATTGTTTTTGCACTCTTCGTTCGTTTTCATTTCCTCTATCTTTATATAGATTTTCTTTAGATTAGGCCTTGAGATTAAATCTCTTCTTTTTACCTTGACCTCCTCCATCTCACCCGGAGTCAGTATCTTCTTTCGTTTATGTAGTATTTCTAGTTCATCAAAATAGACACTGATGCAGGAATCTTGATAAACCTGATCTACACGAAAACGAATGGTCAAAAGTTCTTCCATATTAGAGGGGTGTATGGTTTGAGGGACGGTGTAACGAACTCCTTGTTCTGCAATAACTTCAATACATGGGGTTATTATTTTCTCTTCTTCTTGATCTTTGGCAAACTTTGCTGCATTTTTACCAGCAAGGGAAGCTTCTTCGGAAACATAATCCACGAGGTCATGGACATGAAGAACATTACCGCAAGCAAAAACACCGTCCATATTTGTTTCTAAGCTTTCGTTGACCAAAGGACCATTTGTTATGGAGCTCATCATAATACCCATATTTTTTGTAAGATCATTTTCCGGAATTAGTCCAACCGAAAGAAGTAGCGTATCGCAGGGGACATACTCTTCACTACCTTTGATTGGCTTTCTGTCTTCATCTACTTTTGCTACCGTAACTCCCTTTAATCGTTCTTTTCCATCGATGTCTATAATGGTATGGTTAAGCTTTAAAGGAATATGATAATCATCTAGACATTGTACGATATTTCTCTTAAGACCACCGGAATAAGGCATTAGTTCAACTACCATCTTAACCTTGGCACCTTCTAAAGTCATACGCCTTGCCATAATAAGACCAATGTCTCCCGAACCCAGTATTACTACCTCCTTACCAGGCATAAGTCCCTCCATATTCACCAGATATTGTGCTGTCCCCGCAGTAAAAACTCCGGCCGGTCGATATCCCGGAATATTTAAAGCACCTCTTGGTCTTTCTCTACAGCCCATGGCAAGTATTATGGATTTTGCCTGTAAGGTAAAGCATCCGTCAATCTTATTCATTGCTGTAATTTCTTTCTTGGAGTTCATATCGATTACCATGGTATTTAGCCTATATTCTATTCCTAGTTCCTGCACCTTCTCTATATATCTTGCTGCATATTCCGGTCCCGTAAGTTCTTCTTTAAAGGTATGTAAACCAAAGCCGTTATGTATGCATTGATTTAAAATTCCTCCCAGCTCTTTCTCTCTCTCAAGAATTAATATATTATTACATCCCTCTTCTTGAGCTGCTATGGCTGCCGCTAGACCGGCAGGTCCTCCACCGATAATAACAATGTCATAATCCACCCTATTTCTCATACTAATAACCACACCTTTCATGAAATTCAATCTTTTGGTTACAGGTATTCTTACCTTTATCTTATTCAAATACCAATCAATGTTTAATAAATATCCTTATGAACGAACATCCACTTGATACTTTTCACCTATTAATGGTAGTGTGGAATGTTATTTTGCGCATAAAAAACGAGCAAATAAAACCACTCATGTGGTTTTTATTTGCTCGACTCCAATTCTCACGCAAATTATTAACTTACTTTCATCATATCACAAAGCCATAGAATTTCAATCCTTTTATAGCTTTTTTATAAAAATTATATCAATTTATCAAGCTATCAGCATAGGATGACAGCTTTCTTTTATACTTATAAACTATCTGCTAG
>JAEWEO010000088.1 GCA_023389295.1 Bacillota bacterium | reverse complement strand
CCACAGGGTTATGTGGACTACATAGGATAAATAGCTTAACCTTTTCGGAAATGATTTTTTGTTCAAAATCATTAAAATCTATGGTATATTCATTGTTTTCATAGGTTAGTGTATTAACTACCAGCTTGCGGTTATTCAGTTTTATCGCCTCATGAAATGGATAGTAAACAGGCTGTTGGATTAGGATAGAGTCTCCTTGCTCACTAAAGGCACGGATTGCTAAGGTGATGGCAAATACCACACCTGGGGTCTTAACTAGCCATTCTTCTTTCGGGCCCCATGCAAAATGCTTATAGAACCAGTTATGTAGGATATCAAAATAATCTTTCTTAACCTCACTATATCCAAAGATACCGTGTGCTATGGTCTGCTGCATAGCATCAAGAACCTCATCAGGCGTGCGAAAATCCATATCCGCAACCCACAAAGGCAGGATATCGGAGGGTTTACCCCGTTCTACAGCAAAATCATACTTGAGGGAGTTGGTGTTTTTACGGTCAATTACATAATTAAAATCGTAGCTCATAATTTCCTCCTGTTTCTATTTCTTCATTGCTTGTTCTAAATCATATAATAAATCATCAATATGTTCAATACCTACGGAGAAACGTAACAGGGTATCATTGATACCTTTTTTCTCACGCTCCTCCTTGGGAACATCAGCATGAGTCTGTAGCATGGGGTAAGTGATTAAGCTTTCCACTCCGCCCAAGCTCTCCGCATACTGGATTAACTGTACCTTTTCAAGTAAGCGAATGGCAGTTTCCTTACAATCAACGTGAAAGGAAATCATACTTCCAAATCCGGTAGATTGCTTTTTGTTTATTTCAAAACCTGGATGAGAGGGCAATCCGATGTAATAGACATCTTTGACCTTCTCTTGGTTTTCTAGCCAAGCAGCAACTGCTATAGCATTCTGCTGTTGATATTCCATGCGAAGGGGTAATGTTTTAATTCCGCGTAGGATGAGCCAGCTGTCAAAGGGGGAAAGGCCCGAACCGGTTGTTTTTTGAATGTATCTAATCTTTTCTGACAGCTCTGAATTTGCAGAAACCAAAAATCCGGATAGAGTATCGTTATGGCCACCAAGATATTTGGTTCCGCTATGAAGCACAAGATCTGCACCTAGTGTTAAAGGCTTTTGAAAATAGGGAGAAAGAAAGGTATTATCAACAATGAGAAGGAGTTGATGTGCTTTTGAAAGCTTAGCCATTTCCTGCAAATCAGTCACATTCATCATTGGATTAGTCGGGGTCTCTATAAAAATTGCCTTAGTGTTAGCTTTAATACTGGCTTCTACTTCAAAAGAATTTGTAGTATCCACATATTCAACCATAATACCGTTTTTGGTATTGATGGTCTGAAAGAGGCGAATGGAACCGCCATATAAATCATCGGAGGCGAGAATGTGATCACCTGGTTGAAATAATTCCATCAAGGTTGTCATGGCAGCCATTCCGGAGCTAAATGCGATTGCATCATAACCGTTTTCTAAGGAAGCAACGACCTTCTCCAGCTGCTCACGAGTAGGGTTTTGGACGCGAGAATAATCATAGCCGGTACTTGATCCCACAGCGGGATGAGAAAAGGTAGCCGTCTGAAAGATGGGAAAACTAATGGACCCCGTATTTTCTACAGGTTTTGTGTCGTTATTACCATATAAGCACTTAGTATTTATTTTATAATTCATTTTAGTACCTTCTTTCCAAATAATAATCGAGTGTTATAATCGGTTGAATTTGTATAAATATAATACTATTCCTATCAAAAAAGTATATTTATCCGATTATAATATAATCGTATGGAATAAGCAAGCAATTATTCCGTTAGAATAAGTTGAAATGATTTGTTAGAAATAGTATGAATGAAGCAGTTGACAAGGAAGAAAAAATATCATATCTTATTCACATCATGTTGCTAGGAATACTATAATAAAATCATGTAGTATAGAATGTAAATTAACATAAAGTAAAGTGAGGAAGTCAAATGAAAAATCCACTCAGTTATCAATCAACAGAATATGATTGCGGGCCTACTTCAATGCTTAATGCGGTTAACTATTTATTCCATAGAAAGGACATCTCTCCTGATGTGATTAAAAGCATTATGCTATACTGTTTAGATAGTTATAATCGGAAGGGAGAAGCCTATAAGAGTGGAACTACTGGTATGGCCATGCTTTATTTGTCCAATTGGCTAAACCAATTTGGTAAGGTTAAGAAATGGCCCATATCCTGTGAAGTGTATAACGGTGAGATCATACATATGAGTCAGAACAGTAAATTAGCTGAATGCCTCGGTCAGGGAGGTGTTATTGTTGCCCGTGTTATGCTTGGATGCTGGCACTATGTGTTGCTAACGGGAATGGATGATGAATATGTCTACCTTTTTGACCCATATTATAGAGTAAAACCTTTTAAAACAGAGGGAATCCTTATGATTAAAGATGAGCCCACTAAAATGAATCGAAAAGTTAAATATGATATTCTTAATAGCGAGGGTAGTGATAATTATGCTCTTGGTAAAAAAGAAGGAAGAGAATGTGTGTTGGTTTATAACCAGAAAACGAGAATATCAATGGATCATATCGAATATTTTATTTAATTATATAAAACATCAATCCAACAAGGGAGTCTTCATAGAAATGTACAGGGGAACTGTTTTGTAAGGAATAGAAAATGAAAACAGGGGGATGCTTAACTTGTTTTATGACAGGTAGTTGACTTGTCATAAAAGCTTGTTTACATCCCCCTTTTTAAAAGTGATTGTACAAATTGCCAAAGTCAAATTTACCAAGTGGCTTTTAACACCCTAAAGTGGAATATAATGTGCTTTGACTAGATAAAGAACATAAAGCCATGTTCCTCTTTGCTCTTTTGTACTTTGGTAGCTAAATCAAAAAGCGAAGTACTTGTTAATATTTGCTTTACGGAAGCATCTAGCGGATCAAAAATCAGATCACGCATTACAGCTTCAATTTCAGGAGCATTTTCCTTTAGAGTTTCCTCCGTAGTCTCAAAGAGAGCGGTTTCAACAGAGGATAAAATATCATATACAGATATCTGCTTTGAGTCCTTAGATAATTGATAACCACCCTGAGAACCTTTTATGGAATAAACAATACCACCACGCTTTAATAATGAAAAGACCTGCTCTAAATAAATCTTTGAGATACTTAATTTTTCTGAGATACTGATTAATGTTATATATTCATTTTTATTATTGTTTAGAGCCATGTGAATGGTGGCGGATAATGCATATCGACTTTTTGCGGATAATCTCATAGTTACCTCCAATACATACTTTGTTGATATGTATTAATCTTAATTGAAGGATATATTTTTGTCAATAGCATATAATTTATATATGTTTAATATATTTCTGTAAGAAAGTATTGACATTTTTTCTAAAATGTAATATCATACTATTAAACATAGTAATCATATAGGAATTATATTAAGAGAGCGGAGGTAATGTTTATGTCAAAGATATATAAGAGTTTAACGGAACTTGTTGGTAAGACACCACTTTTAGAACTATCGAATTACGAACAGAAGAATGGATTAGAAGCATCCGTCCTCGCTAAGTTGGAGTATTATAATCCGGCGGGTAGCGTGAAGGATCGAATAGCAAAAGCTATGATCGAAGACGCTGAGGCGAAGGGTATCCTAAATAAGGACTCTGTTATCATTGAACCCACAAGTGGTAACACAGGGATTGGTCTTGCTTCTATTGCAGCAGCCAGAGGTTATCGTTTGATCCTTACAATGCCTGAGACAATGAGTATTGAAAGAAGAAACTTATTAAAGGCTTATGGAGCTGAGCTTGTACTTACTGAAGGAGCAAAAGGTATGAAGGGGGCCATTGCAAAAGCAAGTGAGCTTGCAGAAGAAATCCCGAATTCCTTTATTCCCGGACAGTTTGATAACCCGGCAAACCCGGCAGTTCATAAGGCAACTACAGGTCCTGAGATATGGGAAGATACGGATGGAAAGGTAGATATCTTTGTTGCAGGGATTGGCACTGGTGGAACAATTACTGGTGTTGGTGAATTCTTAAAATCCAAGAACCCAGATGTAAAAGTTGTAGCGGTAGAACCTTTTGATTCACCTGTATTATCAGAAGGAAGACCGGGACCTCATAAAATTCAAGGTATTGGAGCAGGATTTGTTCCTACTGTATTAAATACCTCCATATTTGATGAGATTGTTAAGGTTAAGAATGAAGATGCCTTTGCAACAGGTAGAGAATTATCTAAAGCAGAAGGCTTGTTAGTTGGTATATCCTCCGGTGCAGCATTGTGGGCGGCAACAGAGTTAGCAAAACGTCCTGAAAACAAAGGCAAGAACATCGTAGTAATTCTTCCTGATACAGGCGAGCGTTATTTGTCTACTCCGCTATTTTCAGAATAAATTTAGAAATTATGAAAAAGAAGAAAATAAATGAGACTATATTGTAAAAGAAGAATAAGGTTTATTGCGGAAGAAGATAAATGAAACTTTTATGATATAAGCCATTGTACGATTACTCCTAGTAGAAGCGGGAGAGTGTTCTTACCAAAAACACTCTCCCGTCTTTTTGATAACATAAGACGGTTGCTATGGGCGGTCAGAGGATATACTAATTGACAAAGTATCATTTTTGGTAATTAATTTTATCCTATTGAATATTATAAAATAATATCCTATAATCAAAATGATAGAGTAAACCAATATATGGATGATAATATGGGTATTCTAATTGCGAAGAACTTAACGAAGAATGGTTTTGACGATTAGGTACCGTATAGAAAATCAGGAGAGCTTAGGATGGGGAAAATTAGAATTGTTGCAGACAGTACCTGCGATTTATCAGAAGATTTAATAAGTAAATATGACATTACCATAATACCATTAAATATTGTATTGGACATGAAAAGTTATTTGGATGGTAAGGAAATAAAACCGGAAGAAATCTATGCTTGGGCGGATAAGAATAACACAACTCCCAAAACAGCTGCACCAGAAATGGGGTATATTCTGGAGATATTAAAACCAATGGTTGAGGCAGAAGAGGATATCCTTTTCATGGGCATTTCAGAAGATATGTCTGTAACCTGCCAAAGTGTTCGCATGGCAGCGGACGAGCTATCCTATAATAAAATCAGGGTCATAAACTCTATGAATTTATCCACGGGCATCGGATTGCAAGTCCTTTGTGCAGCTGAATATGCAAAGCAGGGCAAGGATATCGATTGGATTGTTAATGAAACCTTGCAGTCAAGGGAAAAAGTTCGTGCTTCTTTTGTTGTAGATACCTTAACTTATCTACACAGAGGAGGACGTTGCAATGCTGTAACAGCATTATTTGGAAATGCTCTTAAACTGAAACCGATGATATCGGTAAAGCAAGGAAAGATGGGCGTTACCAAGAAATATCGTGGTAAACAACAAACAGTAGTAAAAAGCTATTCTAGGGATCTGGAGGAAGAAATGCTACAGGCCGACCCGACAAGAGTTTTTATTACTCACTCCGGAATAGATTCTGATACCTTACAGGAAACCTATCATTATTTAAAGAGTTTGAATTATTTTAATGAAATATTGATAACAAGAGCAGGTGGAGTAATCTCCAGTCACTGCGGACCAAATACCCTCGGTATTTTATACATGACAAAATAATTTCTTAGGGATTGAGATTTTTTGTAAATGTAGGATAGGAGTATCATCGGTATTTGCTAGCGGACATTCTTGTATAAAATAGACAGCAAAGAATTATGTAATATAATCCTTTGCTGTTTTAAAAATAGCGTAATCACCTAAATAGCAAAATTTAATGGGGGATAAACATGGAGAAGATAAGTAAGAAGAATTGGGCCTTGATTTGGATTCTTGGAATGGCAGGGCAGCTATGCTGGAATGTTGAAAATTCATGGTTTAGTACATTTGTCTATGCTAAGATAGCTCCAAATCCGGCAATTATATCCTGGATGGTGGGTATAAGTGCTACAGCAACTACCTTTGCAACCTTTCTGATTGGTACGATGGGGGATAGAAAAGGGAAACGTAAGCCATTCATTGCAATAGGATACATATTATGGGGTATATTTACAATTGCATTCGGAATCTTAGAATTCCTTCCGACAAATTCAATCTTTGTAGCCGGCTGTTTTGTAGTGGCCATGGATGCTATCATGAGCTTTTTTGGCTCAGTAGGTTATGATAGCGCCTTCTGTGCCTGGACCACGGACATCTCAAATGAGAGTAACAGGGGTAAAGTCGGAGGAGCTTTTGCTACAATGCCAGTTATTGCAACCATAACCGGTGCAGTAGTATCAGGAGTAATAATAGATGCTCTTGATTTCTTTACATTTTTTATCATCATCGGAAGTATTGTTTCGTTTATGGGAGTAGTCACTCTATTTACACTAAAGGATGCTCCTACCTTAAAAGCAAAGAAGGATCCAAAGGGATTTTGGCATCAGTTCTTTCAGGTTTTTAACTACAAAACGGTTCGTGAGAATAAAGAATTATTCTGGGTATTTATTATTATGATGGTTTATTTCATTGGATTTAATGTGTATTTCTCCTATGTTACCATTTACTTTACTCATTATTTAGGACTGGATTATACCATGGCGGGAGTGATTCAAGGAATAAGTCTACTGATAGCCGTTCTTCTTACCATACCAGCTGCGAGCTTGATTGATAAAGGAGAGAATATCAAAATGATATCAGGAGCCCTAGTAGTAAATGTACTTGGACTAATTGTGATTAGTAGTAGCAAATCCATCCTTGTATTAGGCATTGGAATGTTATTATCAGGTATTGGTTATGTCATTATATTACAGACCTTAACAGCTTGGTACAAAAACCTATATCCGGAGGATCAAAGAGGGCAGTTTGAAGGGATTAAACAGATTTTCTATGTATGTATACCGATGATCGTGGGGCCTCTTATCTCGAATGTAATCATAAATAACTTCGGAATAAAGGGTGTTGTAAATGGAGAGGCTGGGATGATACCCAATGAGATATTATTTGTAGCTTCCGCTCTAATTACTTCCCTAACCTTTTTACCAATCATTCCGGCGGGTAAATTATTTGTTAAAAGAAGACGAATAGAAAAGGAAAAGTAATATAAAATGAGATAGATAGGGGGTATTTCATGCAAAAACAATTTTTAAATCCGGGCCCGGTGTTAGATGAAAAGGGGTCACCCTATCCCGGATATTCCACAAAAAGTGTACTAAAGTATGAACGGAAAGCTATTAAAGCATCACCCTTTCGTATAAAGGAATGGGATTTCTATCAAATTACAGATGATAAGATGTGCATTCAGTTTACCATAGGTCATGCGGCATACGCAGGGCAGGTGGGCGTTATGTTGTTTGATTTTGAGCGGGGTGAAAAATTGGCTGAAAAGGGAACTTTTCTAGTACTCCCCTTTGGATCGCTTCATCTACCCGAGGATGCAGAGCAAGATCATGTGATAGAATATGAGAAGAAATCAGGCAAGATGCGTTTTCAAGCAAAAGGAAATACAAGACACTTATATTGCAAATGGGATGATTTTGAAGCAGATATTACATTAACCAGACAGCATTCCAATTCTCTTGTAATTAATATCCCATTTGATGAATCACCAAAGGATTTTTATTACAATCATAAAATTAATGGTATGCTAGCCGAAGGACATGTAACGTATGGTAATAAAACCTATGAGTTTACACCGGACAAATCCTTTGGGCTCTTAGACTGGGGAAGAGGGGTTTGGCCATTTCATAATGAATGGTTTTGGAGCAATGGAACAGGATATCTTGGGGATAAACTCTTCGGATTTAATCTTGGTTGTGGATTTGGTAACACTAAGCATGCGACTGAGAACATTTTGTTCTATGAGAATACGGTACATAAACTTGGTGAGGTAAGGTTTGATCATGCCGCAGATTTTATGAAGCCGTGGCATATTTATGATCTAGAAGGTCGACTCGATTTGACCCTGACTCCGACTTATGATCGTACAACTCGTACAAAGTTATTATGGGTTGATAATTGCTGTCATCAGATGTTTGGGGAATTCACCGGTAATGTGGTACTGGAGGATGGAACAAATCTAAAAGTCGAAAATATTATTTCCTTTGCAGAGCATGCAATTAATAACTGGTAAAAACATAGAGAAAGTGCTGTTAATTTGCGCCAACAAAGCTTGTTGGATTAACAGCACTTTTTTGCGCTGAATCAATCGGTAAAGGTTATCAGAAAGAACATTAATAAATTAGTTCGCCCATGATATTTCAATCAATTTAAGATAATCCTACTATCGTAATGCTATGGTTATGATAGGAGGAATACGTTTTGGATAGGACAGAACAGAAAATCTTTTTTGAGTTTTATAAGGAGAGAGATAAAAATGAGCCAAAAGCATATGTCAGCTATCTACTTGCGAATCTTTGTATGCCTACTTTGACAAAATTAAAGCCTGCCAGTTTGATTCATATTGATAAGAAACAGATTTTTGACAGAGTGCAATTTCTTTGGAGAATACATTATGAGATTGAGGTATTTCATTGTAAGGTTGCGATCCTTTATGAAAATAATGATTCAATGGTACTATTCATCTACCAGAAAGAGCTTCTTGCAGGAGTAATTCAGAGCTCTGAAAATCAAGATTTTTTAAAAAGGTATGGATACTCAGCCATGAAAAACTCTACAGGGCAGGTAATCAGCCTGCTGAAGCTAAGATATCATGAATATAGCATGAGATCTCTTGAAGAGGGACAGAAGAGAAATGCGCAGATGTATCCGCATGAAATAGGGATCTTTTTAGGTTATCCAGTAAGAGATGTAGAAGATTTTATTCGGTTTCAAGGAAAATATTATCTAGCCTCCGGGCCTTGGAAGGTGTATCATGATGATACGAAGGCACTAGCAACCTTTGAAGAATATAGAAAAGTAAGGGATATGGCTATACGAGGAATTCTTGCCGGGAAACAACTAAGAGATCTATGGTTTTGAGAGGTATTAGATATTGAAAGTCCAAAACTTTGAGTAATAAAACTTTAAGTAATAAAACTTTAAGTAATATAAAACTTTGAGTAATAAAACTTTGTGTAATATAAGACTTAGCAACATACAAAAGAGTAATGAAGAATACGGATAAAATAAAGAATATCCGCATTCATAGGAGGTATAATGATAAATACGATCCGATTGGTAAAAGAGTTTTGCAATCTAGTATCCATAGACGCCCTGCCATATAAAGAACGTGAGATGGCAGAGGTATTAAAGGGGTATTTAACTGAGTTAGGCTTTGAAGTTACGGAAGATAAAGCAGGAGAATATTATGAGGGGAATTGCGGAAATGTATATGGTTATCTTCCGGGAACCTTGGAGGGTCCGCCCTTGTTATTCTCTGCGCATATGGATACGGTGGAGCCCGGTAACAATAAGAGAGCCATTGTACATCTGGATGGAACCATAACGAGTGATGGAACTACAGTTTTAGGTGCGGATGATTTGTCCGGAGTCGTAGCTATCTTGGAGGCTATCCGTACCATTAAGGAACAAGGGCTTGAGCATAGAAGTATTGAGGTATTATTTACAATAGCAGAAGAGGTTTATATAAGGGGAAGCGAAGTATTTGATTATAGTAAAATCAAGGCAAAGGAAGCATATGTGCTGGATTTGGACGGAACCATTGGAACAGCAGCTATTGCGGCGCCTACCTTAGTATCTTTTACTGCAAAGATTACAGGAAGGGCTGCCCATGCGGGCTTTGCACCGGAAGAGGGAATCCATGCGATTATGGTAGCTGCTAGGGCTATCAATAAGATAAAACAGGGTAGAATTGATGAAAACACAACCGTTAATATTGGTACAATTTCCGGAGGAAAAGCTAAAAATGTGGTACCCGATCTTTGCGTCTTGCAAGGAGAGATACGAAGTCTATCCCATGAGAAGGCAGTTGCTCTTGGTGAAGAGATAAAAAGTGTATTTGATGAGGTTGTGCGTGAGCATGAAGCCGGTTTGGAATATACCACCTCCTTTGGTTGCATTGCCTATGAAGTATCACCTAAACATTCTGTGGTGAAGCGGTTTGAAAAGGTATGTCAGGATTTTAGTTGTGAAACAAAACTCATTCAAACCTTTGGTGGAAGTGATAATAATAATTTTTTAAAAAATGGTATTACAGGAATTGTATTAGCCTGTGCCATGCATCAGGTGCATTCTGTGAAGGAATATACAACGATTAAAGAGTTAGAAAAATGTTGCTCCATCGTCTGTGGATTGATGCAAAGTAAGGAGTAGTTTTTATATTTTATATGCTCTTGGAGAGGATAATTAATAAGCAGGAATTAAATTATGTGGTAAGAAGGAAATCTAATAGTTAATAGGTAGGGACTAAAATAATTGATGAAAAGAGAAAAATTATTTCATAAGCAAGAATTAATATGTGATGAAAGGGAAAGAAATTAATAAATAAGCAGGATTATTATAACAGACGTGAAGGAAATCAAAATAGATCATGGAATTAAGGATTGACAGAAGAGGAGAAGAGATGTATATTTGTATAATAAATATGCATAAATATACATAATTGAGGTGGCCTTATGAAATATAAAGTATATGTTGATGGAGTAACTGGAACCACGGGACTTAAAATTCATGAAAGATTATCCTGCTATCAGGAGTTAGAGATAATTCAAATTGATTATGAGAAACGAAGAGATCCTTTGGAAAGAGCAAGATGCCTAAACGAAGCAGATATCGTATTTTTATGCTTACCGGATGAGGCTTCGAAGGAAGCTGTTTCCCTTGTGACAAACCCAAATACAAGAATTATTGATGCCAGTACAGCGTTTCGTACTAGTGATGACTTTGCCTATGGTTTACCGGAGCTATCTAAGGATTACCGGGCAAAGATTATAAAGAGCAAAAGAGTTAGTAACCCTGGTTGTCATGCTAGTGCATTTTTATTGTCCGTTTATCCGATGCTGTCACAGCAGATCATGCCTACGGATTATCCGGTGACCTGTCAAAGCCTTACGGGTTATAGTGGAGGAGGAAAGCCGCTCATTGAAAAGTATGAGCAAAATGAGGGGAAGAATGATCATGCCAAGGCTCCAAGACCCTATGGGTTAGCACTAAATCATAAGCATTTGCCGGAGATGACAAAGCATTCAGGACTTATGGAGGCTCCCATTTTTGTTCCGATTCTAGGTAACAACTACAAGGGATTGGCAGTAATGGTCCCCATTCATACCAAATTGCTAAATAACAACTGGAATGCAAGTAAGCTCCATGAACTTTATACGGAGTATTACAAGGAAGAAACCTTTGTTAAGGTAATGCCCTATCAAGAGGAGAGTTGTCTATTTGATGGAGGAGTGGATATTACAGCCTGCAATGATACCAACTGTGCAGAGATTTTCATTTTTGGAAATGAAGCAAAGGGGAGTGCGGTTATTATGACAAGACTGGATAATTTGGGGAAAGGTGCATCGGGGGCTGCAATTCAGAATATGAATCTGATGCTTGGATTTCCGGAGAATTTACATCTATAAGTATTCTATCTACAACCGAATGGGTCTGATTGCACCGAGGGTGAGATAAATTAATTCGGTTTTTATGAAGAGGCATATGATGAGAAATTTTTAGATATTATACGTCAATTTAATCAGCAAGGGAAAACAATCGCAGCTATTTGCGTAGCTGCGTTACCCCTTGGTAAGAGTGGCATCTTATTTGGAGGCTTTTGAACTATTAAAACCGTTGACAAGTGACGAGCAAATGCGAATAGTAAAAGCTGCAATGGGATTCTAATAGTGTCATTTTTAATTATAATGTTAATAAGCAGATAATACCTGTAGGAGCATCTTTATTTCTTTCGGTTTTAGAGTGAAAAAAAGGGTCTCGGCAAGGGAACAGTATTTATCAACCAGATTAACTAAAATAGCCTCCCGGCAAATGGGTATTTTACGTATGGTAAGGGGCCACATATGCTTTTCAATGATATCTTGCTCGATTGCATTAAGTTCAAAGTATTTCGTAGCATTTCTTAAGGCAAAAGAGGGATGCTTAAATCCATGCAGCCGATGGCTTTTATCCGGAACATGCCAATCATAAAGATAGAAGTCGTGAAGCATGGAACCCCTTACAATACTTTGCTGATTCATAGGAATGGGCAAACGAAGGGATAAGAGATAGCTATAATAGGCTACCAAAATACAATGGGTTAAGGTAGAGGTATTACCATGTTGGATATAGTACTTCATTTCTTGGATTTTCTCGTGGGATAAGAAATCATTGATATAGCTTAAGAATTCTTTCTTTTCAACTTCGGACATTCTCATAAGGATCACCTTTCTTCTAGTTTCCAATTATTATGTTGATCATCCTTTTTATAAGGGGATTACATATTTATTAATTTAAGTATTCACTAATTCTAATTGTTATAGATCATCTTGAGGGAAACTTTTATTAACCATAACATCATATTTAAAGAGGTTACCTCTAAATGATAACATCACATCCAAAAGGACATTCTATCTATGTTTTTCTATTCCTATTATACCATCTGTTCCTGAATGCGTATATGAGATTTCTTATTCTTACCCGATAAAATGATGCAAGTAAATATTACTCAACCATTATCTTGAAGTAAATGGTAAAAATAGTGGTTCTTTATTGAAGAAATATTAGTTTCGAGGTATGATATTTCTATGGGGTATTTATCCTAATATGATGCGAAAGGTTTGGTTTGCGCTATGGAGAAAATGGGGTTTCAAACAAGTAAAATGGAGCGGTTGTCCTATGGAGGATTTTTCTTAGGACAAAATATTATTTACATTCTACCGCTTCAATTATTAACTTATTTCTATTTGGATTATGTAGGGTTATCACTTGCAGATACCACAATATTATTATTGATTGCTAAGGTATGGGATTCGGTAAATGATCCGATTATGGGGGCGATTGTTGACCGATGTAACTTCAAAAAAGGTAAGTACATGCCATGGATTAAAATTGCCACTTTTGCATTGCCCGCAACGGTATTTTTTATGTTTGTTAATGTAGAAGGCCCCTATCTGTTAAAACTAATCTATGCTTATGTTACTTATATCGTATTTGATATGATCTATACAATTTCAGATTCTCCTCTGTTTTCTCTTTCCACCGTTATGACGGACAATACTTATGAAAGAGATAAGCTGATGTCTTATGGTAGGCTTGCGGCTGCTTTGGCTGCCATTGCTAGTGCCTTTATCTTTGGACTGAAATCCATAGTGGGATGGACTTGGACGGTAGGTATTTACTGTATCGTTGCATTCTTTGTTATGTTCCCTTTGCAATTTACGGCAAAGGAACGATTACATTATCAAAGAAGTGAAGATATGAGCTTTTCTAAAATATTTAAGTACCTATTTAAAAATAAATATTTATTAATCTATTATATTGGCTACTTTGCAATAGGGTTAACAAATACGCTTCAGATTATGGCAGCTTTTTTTGCAAATTCTAATTTGGGTGATGAATCTATGTATATGGTAATTATGGCAGTTGCGATCCTACCGGTAATACTGATTGCCCCCTTCTTGCCCAAACTAATACAAATGTTTGGTAAGAAGAAGCTAACCGTCTATTGCTCCCTCATCACTATTTTACTATGTGTTGTACAGTATTTTGCCGGTTATGAGAATTTAGTTCTATTCCTAGTAATCGCAGCCGCAAGAGTTTTGTTCATGCAAGTTCCACTGATGCTGTACGGAATGTTCACAGCGGATTGCATCGAATATGGTGCCTATATTAATGGTGAACGAACGGAAGGAATTGCTTTCTCCTTACAGACCTTTATTACCAAGTTAGGTGGAGCATTTTGTAACTCACTTTGCCTAATACTTCTTGCAGCCTTTGGCTATGTGGGAAAAAGCTCCGAAACGACAGTAGTTCAATCACCACAGGCTTTGCAGGGAATTTGGATTATAATGAGCCTGGTACCAATTGCAGGCTATTTGGTTATGATTGTTATCATGTATTTTTATCGGTTGGATGAGGCAAAGGTGGCCGAGATAACTATGGAAAATCATAAGAAAAGGGTTGCCTAATCCCAGATATGGAGGTGTCGATGAAGAAATTAAGCTATAAGAGCAAGGTAAAGGAAATCTATGCAAATCCAATCGGGCATGATGTGATACATAAACTTCTTTTACAGATGAATAAGAGGGAAGGACTCATTACCAATCCGGTCATAGGTAATTTGTCATTAAAAACAGTAGCCAAATTAACCAAAGGAAAGTTAGGAGATGGTTTCTATGATACATTTCTTGATTTGCTTAATTTGGAAGAAAGTATCGCGAGAGAAGATACTCTTGAGGTTACGAGAACTTGGTGGAAAGAGGCGGTATTCTATCAGATCTATCCTAGAAGTTTTCAGGATGCTAATGGAGATGGAATTGGTGACCTGAACGGAATTATCTCCAGACTGGATTATTTAAAAGACTTAGGAATTGACGCTATCTGGTTATCCCCCATCTATGATTCACCCAATGATGACAATGGCTATGATATCCGTGATTATTATAGCATTATGAAGGAATTTGGAACAATGGAAGACTTTGACCTTCTGTTAAAAGAGATTCACAATCGTGGTATGAGACTAGTGATGGATTTGGTCATCAATCACACCTCGGATGAGCATCCTTGGTTTAGGGCAGCAATTACAGACACGAGTTCAGATTATCACGACTTTTATTTCTTTCGTAAACCAGAGGATAATCAACCACCCAATAATTGGACCTCCTTTTTTAGCGGAAGCGCCTGGAACTATTATGAGGATTCAAAGGAGTGGGGACTTCATCTGTTCTCAAAAAAGCAGATGGATCTTAATTGGGAAAATGAAAAAGTGCGTGATGAGATTAAGAAGATGATACGGTGGTGGCTCGCCAAAGGAGTCGATGGTTTTCGCATGGATGTTATTAATTATATCTCAAAAAAATCCGGGTTACCCACAGGGGATGAAACCATCGGTAAACTAATGGGCTTTTATGGGATTGAGCACTATTTTTATGGGCCAAAG
Source organism: Bacillota bacterium (assembly GCA_023389295.1). GTDB lineage: Bacteria > Bacillota > Clostridia > Lachnospirales > Lachnospiraceae > Mobilitalea. The sequence continues at coordinate 700 of JAEWEO010000088.1, read as the reverse complement.
CTCCATGATTATCTAAGAGAATTAAAAGAAGAGGCCTTCCGGCCTTATGAAGCCTTTACGGTTGGTGAAACACCGGGAATTGGTATGGAGATGGGGAAACTATTAAGTGCAGATTACCGTAAGGAACTGGATATGATCTTTTCCTTTGATCATCTGGAGACTCCTGGACATGTGAGATTCGATGAATGCTGCTACGATTTAAATTATTTAAAAGAGTATATGACAAATTGGATGGAGCATTATGGTAACGCCTGTTGGTTGTCACTCTTTTATGAGAATCACGATAATCCAAGGATGATATCAAAAGTGAATCAAGATCCGAAGTATCGTAAGGTACTCGCTAAGCTTTTAGCGATGATACAGCTTACGCTAAAAGGAACACCTTTCCTATTCCAAGGACAGGAAATCGGTTGCATCAATCATAATTTTAGTTCCATCGAAGAGTTTAGGGATGTCGAAAGTATTAATCTCTACCATGAGTTATTACCTGTGATTGGTAAAGAAGCAGCACTTAATAAAGTACTTAGCGGCAGCAGGGACCACTCCCGAACCCCGATGCAATGGAGTGATGATGAAAATGCAGGTTTTTCAAAGGCTACCCCTTGGATTGGTTTGGATGAAGATTATAAAAAGTGGAATGTGAAGCAGCAGCTACTTGATAAGGATTCTGTACTGCACTTTTATAAAGAACTGATTAAGC
>JAEWEO010000061.1 GCA_023389295.1 Bacillota bacterium | reverse complement strand
ACAAGGTTTCTTTTATCTATGTTACCCATGACCTTTCGACGGCTTACTATATCTCGGATTATATTGCTACTTTATATCGAGGCTGTCTAATCGAATACGGGAAGGCAAAAGAAATCATGGACAATCCGGCACATCCGTATACCGAGCTTCTGATGAACGCAGTACCAAGAATCGGAGAGAAATGGAATCAGCAATTGGTAATGCCGGACACAGAGGAAAAGGAGTATGATATTACCTATTGTAAATTTGCTCCCCGCTGTCCATACGCAACTGATCAATGTAGGAAATCAAGGCCGGAAATGAAGATTTTAGCTGGTGGTAGGAAAGTGCTATGCTTTCATCCGTTAAATGCAAATTAGCAAACCTCATTGCTTATTTGAAAAAGGAGAATATTACTATGAAAAGGTCATTGAGTTTGCTGTTAGTAACTGTAATGATTTTATCATTAACCACATGTACTGGACCCAAAGATACGGCTGACCTGGATATAGAAACGAATGACAAGCTTACAAATAAAAGTACTGCTAAAGCAGTAACGGTAGAATATGAAAACGCAGATGGATATACTACGACAGCTGAAAAAAGTGTTATCACCGTAACCTTTAGGGATGATGGTAGAGGTGAAAAGGGTGCCTTATGGAAATGGCTGCAAAATGCTTATGAGACTTTTGATAAAAAGGATATCTGCGAGTTAGACATTGCACCAATAACTGCTTGTGAAGGTGATTATTTTGCTAGAATTGCGCTTTCTCTCCAGTCAGAAAAAACAGCTCCGGACTTAGTAGCAGAGGATACGTTCCAGCTTGCAACAGATGTCGAGGCAGGATATCTTACTGCGCTTGATGATTATTTAAAAGATTATACTGATTGGGCGAACTGTTCTTATTATAACTCTCTAAAAGAGGGTGTTACAGCAGCCGACAACAAGGTATACGGTATACCATACAATACGGATTCCCGAGGGTTGTGGTATAACAAAGAAATTTTTAAACAAGCAGGCTTGCCAAAAGATTGGGAGCCGAAATCGTGGGATGACATCCTTGTTGCCTGTCAGACTATTAAGGACAACGTTCCTGATGTGGTACCATTTTGGTGTAACTCTGCTGTTGCAACCGGTGAAGCAACTGCTATGCAGACTTATGAGATGCTTCTTTACGGAACCGGCGAAAGATTAATTGATGATACTACCGGTAAATGGATTATATCCAGTCAGGGTATTTTAGATTCCTTGACATTCTTAGATAAGATTTATAAGAATAATTTTGGTCCTCCCTTATCTAAAGTCTTAAACGGTCAGGCTAGCAATATTTCAGCCAGAGAATATTTACCACAGGGCAAGCTTGCCATATCCCTTGACGGCTGCTGGATTACCGGAAATTATTTGGAAACAGGAGCATCGCCCTGGCCGGAATATAGTAAAGTTTTGGGCTTTGCGCCTATGCCCACCCAGCATGGTGGTGGCACCGGCATCATTACACTAGCCGGTGGATGGGCATGGTCGATTCCCGCGAAATCGGATAACAAGGATATTACGATGGAATTTATCAAACACTTAATGGAGCCGTCGGTATATGTGGATGCTGTTGTTTCTTTAGGAAGTATCGGAACAAGGACGGATATCGCACATCAAAATAAATATGCCTCGATGCCTTTCATCCAAACTGCGACCAAATACTTAGAAGGAGCATCCTTCAGACCGAAGGACAGCAAATATTCCGCAGTATCTACTCATATACAAACCATGGTGGAAGCCGTAGTATCGGGGACTAGCCCTGCAGATGCCATGGCAACCTATGGGGTTGATGTAACTCGTACCGTTGGTGAAGATAATGTAATCAGTAAATAAAGCAGGTATGATTTGACCAAAAGAACTACAAATCATGTGAATTTTGATATAAAATATAGTGAAAGAAGGAGATTGCTAATTGGTAATCTCTTTCCTTTTATGTAAATATTTGATAGAATATTAATTATTACAATTGTATGGTAATCTGTAATTCGGAGTAGGAGTTAAATTTATGTTAATCAACTATGAGGTGCAATTCAAAACAGAAGGGGGAAATAGGATGAAATATAGACAGTTAGGAAAAACGGGGTTAAGCGTTAGTGAAATCGGACTTGGAGCTGAATGGTTAGAACGTCGTAGTGCAGATGATGTGAAAGCAGTCATTGAATGCAGCGAGGCATATGGGATTAATATTTTGGATTGTTGGATGTCGGAACCAAATGTACGCTCCAATATAGGAACAGCATTAGCAGGACGACGTGAAAAATGGATGATTCAGGGACATTTAGGCTCCACCTGGCAGAATGATCAGTATGAGCGCACACGTGAACTTGGAAAAGTGAAAGAGGCGTTTCATGATTTATTAACGCGTCTTCAAACAAACTATATTGATCTTGGAATAATTCATTTTGTTGATGAAGTAGCAGAGTTTGATCGGATTATGACGGGTGAATTTATTGAGTATGTTAGAGAATTAAAGCAAGATGGAACTATACGCCATATCGGTTTAAGTACACATAATCCGGATGTTGCAAAGCTAGCAGCACTTTACGGTGAAATAGAAATGATTTTGTTCAGTCTTAATCCGGCATTTGATATGCTTCCGGCAAGTGAAGATATCAACCTGCTTTTTAGTGAACATTATAATGAAAGTCTTCGTGGAATTGCGCCGGAGAGGGAAGAACTATATCAGATTTGTGAACGGGAGAATGTAGGAATAACCGTTATGAAAGGTTATGCCGGCGGAAGATTATTTAGTGCAGAGAATTCACCCTTTGGAGTTGCTTTGACTCCGGTTCAATGTCTTCATTATGCGCTAACACGTCCGGCAGTAGCCTCAGTTATGGTAGGCTGCAGTACACCCGAGGAAGTAGATGCAGCAGTAGCGTATGAAAATGCGACAGAGGATCAGAAGGATTATGCAACGGTCCTTGCCAATGCGCCATATCACTCCTATTCTGGTCAATGTACCTATTGCGGACATTGTGCACCTTGTCCGGTTTACATAGATATTGCAATGGTAAATAAGCTGTATGACCTTGCTGTAATGCAGGAAGAAGTTCCGGCTACCGTTAGGGCTCATTATAGCGCTCTTTCTGCTAATGCATCGGACTGTATTGGTTGCGCGGCTTGTGAGGAACGTTGTCCCTTCGGAGTATCCATAGTGGAGCGTATGGAAGAGGCTGTTCAACTATTTGCTTAAATCAGCAAATGGGCGCGTTTTTTAAAGAAGTTACGTGAGGAAAGCGGTAAAGATTATATTGAAGCAGTTTGGGGGATTGGATTTAAACTGCGTAAAGAATAAATCTATATCCTCTGGTGCTTTTTACGGTATTGCAGCGGAGAGATGTGCTCTATCATCTGAAAGTTCTTACAAAAAACGGATGAATCATGAAATCCACAGGATAGGGCAATCTCCGTGATGGTATGCTTCGTATTAGCAAGTATGTTTTTAGCCATCAAAATACGATACTTAGTAAGGTACTGCTTCGGTGATATATTTTCATAACTCATAAATATTTTATATAAATAGGTTCGGTCAATTCCTACATGGCGACTGATATCGCTAATATGAATGTTATAACCGTAATTATCTTTGATATATCGAATTGCTTTCTTAAGGTATTCATGTGTAAATACTTTATCCAAATCAGTCTCATTTTTTTGTATAGTAGAAAATACAAGATAAAAATAACCTAAGAGCTGTAACTCATTATAACTAGATTTATTATAGATTTCTAAGAAACGTTCTAAATAAATCTTGTAACTATGTTCATTATCTAATTTACAGATATAATTATCACCAATAAAATTGGCTTCTTCCAGGAGACGATTTGCCTCCTCGCCGTCAAATGCTATCCAGGTATATTCCCAGGGTTCCTTTTCATCCGCTTGATAAAAAGTTATTTCCTGCGGTTTTATGAGAAAGGCTTCTCCTTCCTTTAGTTCGAAAAATTGATTTCCAACCTTGTAAATTCCTTTTCCTCTGAGTATAAAATGTATTAGATAATGGCTTCGAACAGCCGGTCCGAAGAAATGACCGGGCAAGCATTTCTCGCTTCCGCAAAAATATAAAGTTAATGGCTTGATAGAACGATCCATATTTTATTATCCTCTCTAAATTACTCATTCAACAAAATGACAATTATTATGAAACATAATCTATAGATTAAGTTAAGTTCATTATATTATAATGAAACAAACTTAACAAGAATTAAAAGGAGGAGCATTATGATTAAGATTACCATAATGGGAGCCGGTAGTACAATATTTGCACGAAATGTAATTGGTGATTGCATGTGTACACCCGTACTTTGTGAAGCAGAAATCGCACTATATGATATTGACCAAAAGCGCTTAGAGGATTCAGAAATAATCATTTCTGCAATCAACAAAAATATTAATAAAGGCCGTGCTAAGATTAAAACATATCTTGGAGTAGAAAACAGGAAGGATGCCTTACGAAATGCTACCTTTGTTGTAAACGCTATTCAGGTGGGTGGTTATGAACCATGTACCGTTACGGACTTTGAAATACCAAAAAAATACGGATTAAAGCAAACCATTGGAGATACCCTTGGCATTGGTGGAATCATGAGAGGACTTCGTACAATTCCAATTCTGGAAGAGTTTGCTCGTGATATGGAAGAGGTATGTCCGAATACATACTTTATTAATTATACAAATCCTATGGCGATATTAACCGGTTATATGCAACGCTATACTAAAATCAAAACAGTTGGTCTGTGTCATAGTGTACAGGTCTGTTCCGAGATGTTATTAAAGAGTCTTGGAATGGAGGATAAATTAGAAGGTCGTACGGAATTAATCGCCGGTATTAATCATATGGGATGGTTACTCAGAATTAATGATAAAGACGGTAACGATTTATATCCGGAAATCAAAGAACGAGCAGCTAAGATTAATGCAGAGCAAAAGCATAATGATATGGTACGTTTTGAATACATCAAGGATTTTGGTTACTATTGTACGGAGTCTAGTGAGCATAATGCAGAGTATAACCCATTCTATATTAAATCGAAATATCCAGAGATGATAGAGGAGTTTAATATTCCTTTGGACGAGTATCCTCGTAGATGCATTGAGCAGATAAAAGGATGGGAAGAAGAAAGAGATAGTATTCTAAAGGACGGGAAAATTACACATGAACGTTCTCATGAATATGCATCTTATATAATGGAAGCGATCGTTACAAACCAGCCCTATAAAATAGGAGGAAACGTACTTAATACGAGTCTGATTGATAACCTTCCTTCCGATGCCTGCGTTGAAGTTCCCTGCCTAGTTGATGGAAGTGGCATCACCCCTTGTCATGTTGGAAGACTTCCGGTTCAGTTAGCAGCAATGAATATGACCAATATCAATGTTCAGTTACTTACCATTGAAGCAGCTGTGACAAAAGATCGTAATTATATTTATCAAGCAGCAATGTTAGATCCACATACTGCAGCTGAATTAAACATCAAAGATATTAAGAGTATGTGTGATGAACTAATTAGTGCCCATGGAGAGTACATGAAAATGTACCTGTAAGGATATATTGATATAAAATTATAACTAAGATATTCGTAACAATATAAAGGTTATTGCCGGTTAACAGGTATGTTTGCCGGCAATAACCTTTTTGATTGAACATAATCCCTAGCCAATGTGACGTGAAGAAATAGCAAAATTTATAGAATATAGAGAACAAATTCGGAATAGTATTA
>JAEWEO010000032.1 GCA_023389295.1 Bacillota bacterium | reverse complement strand
CGTATATTTTTTGCTCCGTCCCATACCTTTGATGATAATACACTTATTGCGTTGAAAGAGGAAAGCGATATACGAATTATTTTAGATACCATAGCGACAGATATCTATTATGACAAAGATTTTTTCTTTATACCACAACAGAGCGGTCAAGCACGTAGACTGCCTTTTAAAATCACCACCTTTTGCTATCATCCAAATACAATGACGAAGGAAGATTTTCTTAAGCTTAAGAGATTTTTAGATCGTAATAAACATAAATTTATCAGTATAGATCTAATTAAGTTCAATAAAAGAAAGCTGAATTATTTGGATATTTTAGTTCGAAAAATTTATTATCTTAGGAGATCATATAACATTGAGAAAGGTTCTATTTTATATTAATGCAATACATCATGGAGGAGCTGAAAAGGTACTGGTAAATCTTGCGAATAATTGTGCAGCGACTCATTATAAAACTATTGTAGTAACTTCATTTATTGATAGAGAGGAGTATACCTTATCCTCTGAGGTAGAGAGGCTTTCTCTGGAGAAGTATAATTTAGGGAAATCTTTTCTTAATAGAAATATAGCGCGAACCATTGGATTACGAAAAATTTGTAAGAAGGAAAAGCCGGATATTGTAATTTCATTTATGGGAGAGGCTAATTTTAGGGCAATTTTAGCGACTCGTTTTTTAAGAATCCCTACGTTAATCTCAGTACGCAATGATCCAGACAAAGAATATGAAAATTTCCTTATGAAAGTATTAGCAAAAGCATTATTTCGGTTGGCAGATGGATGTGTATTTCAAACGGAGGAGGCTAAAAATTGGTTTCCAAATCAAATCAAGAAAAAATCAAGAATAATCTTAAACCAAGTGGATGAAAAATTTTTTGGCACTCCGTATGTTGGAGAGCGGAAAGACATCGTTACCGTTGGTAGATTGGAGCCTCAAAAAAACCATAGGCTTTTGATCAGAGCATTTTATAGGATTGCCAAACGCCACCAAGATGTAAATCTCATTATCTATGGAGACGGCAGTCTATATACAGAGCTATCTCGTTATGTTGAGAAACTAAGATTGCAAGAGCGTATTAAACTAAAAGGTGCAGCCATGGATATCCAGGAAAAGATATATGATGCCAAACTTTTTGTACTCTCTTCGGATTATGAAGGTTTACCGAATGCAGTTATGGAGGCGATGACACTTGGTATACCGGTAATATCGACCGATTGTCCCTGTGGAGGTCCAAGATTGCTCCTACAAAATAATGAGTATGGAATATTGGTTCCCATGAAGGATGAGATTGCGATGGCAAGGGCTATGGATCAAGTTTTAAAGGATACAAAGCTAGCTAATGAACTTTCTCAAAAAGGGAAATTACGTTCCCTAGCTTTTGAACCGAAAGTTGTTTTTAAAGAGTGGAACGAATATATAAATGAAATCATAGATTATAACAGAAGTAAAAAAATGTAGAAATAATGGAGTTATTATCGATGATGATACTAAGAAGAATTAATCCCATCAATATATTGATGCTTTTATATATTATAAGCTTATATTTGTTTACTTATCGAGAGGGATATACTTTCGTAAGTAATATTATTGCGCTGGCTCTCATGGGAGCAATCTGGATTAATTTTCTTGTCATGAGACAAAAGCTTGTGTTCAATAAGACGGTATTTGCCTTCCTATTATTTATTGTTGTATGTATCATTTCATCTTTTGTCGCAATCGATCAGGACCTTGTTTTTTCTAAAGTGGTAACCTTAGGATCAATTTTTCTTCTTATGATATCTCTGGTAAATTATATTGATTCGATGGAGAAGTTAAAGAAAAGCATTAATTATTTTATTTATGCTGGATTTATCGCGAGTTTATATATCATTTTAAGTACCGATTTTTCAGAAATTACAAGGATTGGTGCGATGCTTGGCAATGTGAATAGTATTGGAATCATAATTGGTATTTCTGCTACGTTTTCCTTCTATTTATTAATAACGAAATATCAAATAAGGCAACTTTTATTTTTAGTAGTCATGCTTCCTATCATTGTAGTTACCGGGTCGAGAAAATCATTATTTTTCATCATAATTAACTTTATTGTGATTTTATTTTTAAATAACAGTAGAAGTATTAAAAAGATAATTAAATTTGTGATTATTAGTCTACTTATGCTGCTGATTATGTTCTATCTAATTTATCACGTTGAATTTTTTTATTTGATACTAGGTACCAGAATGGAGAACTTCTTCGCATTTATTACCGGAAATGGAACGAACGAAGCATCGCTTAATATGAGAAGCTACATGGCCAAGTTCGGATTTAGTGTTTTCAAATATAAGCCATGGCTCGGATATGGAATAGATAATTATCGTATATTACTGGGAAGAGAAACAGGAAATGTAACTTACGCACATAATAATTTTATTGAACTTATGGTGGGTACTGGGTTACTGGGGTTAATTGTATATTATCTAACCCATTATTATGTATTAAAAAGTTTATACAAAATGTATCAGAGGTATAGGAAGCTAACAATTTACTACCCTTTTATAGCGATTGTCTTTTCTTATACCATACTATCAATCTCGATGGTTTATTATGATGATAAACACATTAGTATCATTCTGGCAATTGGAAGTGTCATAGGCAGAATTTTACCAACATATATCGAGGGAGTAAGTAACCAAAAACCAAATACAAAAAAAGACTAAAAAGAGGTATGGAGTATGTTGGATAAAATAAAAAGATTAAAGAAGGATCCTAGGGATATTATTTGTTTTATTCTGAGCAGAAAATTATTTTGGATTATCCCGGATAAAATCTACTTGAAGATGAAGTACAGAGTTACAAATGGAAAGAAGCTCAACTTAAAGAATCCTAGTACCTTCTCTGAGAAGCTGCAATGGCTCAAATTATATGATAGAAGACCGGAATACATACGAATGGTTGATAAATACAAAGTTAGAAACTATATTAAGAAGAAAATTGGTGAGGAATATCTCATCCCTCTTTATGGAGTATATGATCATTTTGATGAAATTGATTTTAGCAAGCTTCCAAATCAATTTGTCCTAAAACCCAACCATACTTCAGGAGATATCTACATATGTAAAGACAAAAATGAGATTAACATGAGAGTACTAAGAAAGACCGTCAACAGATGGATGAAACGCAGGTATTACTGGCTACATCGTGAATGGCCTTATAAATATATAAAGCCCAAAATCATATGTGAAGCTTTTATTACAGATACAGGAAAAGTACCGGATGACTTTAAGGTATTATGTTTTGATGGAAAGGCTAAGCTGATTGAGGTACACACCGGTAGGTTTAATAACAATCATAAGTTAACAACCTTTACTCCGGACTGGGACAGATCAACATTGATGCATGATTTCCCTCCCTTTATTGAAGCCTATGAGAAACCTTTGTTACTTGATCAGATGATTGAATTATCAGAAAAGTTAGCCGCTAACATTGCCCATATTCGAGTGGATTGGTATATCGTTGATAATAAATTATATTTTGGGGAGTTAACCTTATATTTTTGTGCCGGATTCATTCACTACTTTCATGAGGTTGATGATTATATCGTAGGAGAATGGATTAAGTTGCCTACAAAGAATAAGAGAGGTGATAAGGATGGAATTATTAATAGGGGGAGATTTAGTACCAACAGAGTCTAATCATAGCTTGTTTTGTGATGGAGATGCAACTACGTTATTTGGTGAGGATTTACTTTCATTATGGAGGGGAGCAGACCTTCGCATATTTAATTTAGAGGTACCAATTACGAATAAGGAAAATCCTATACCAAAATGTGGACCTAATTTTAGGGCTCCGGTGAATACAATAAAGGGAATCAAAAGTCTAAATCCCTCACTATTAACTCTGGCTAATAACCATATTCTTGATCAAGGGTATGAGGGATTAAAAACTACCCAGCAGATACTGGAAGATTTTGAAATTGCGTATGTTGGAGTTGGTGATCATATTAGTGATGCCTGTAAACCTTATATATTTGAACGTTGTGGACTAAAAATAGGGGTATATGCTTGTGCTGAGCATGAATTTTCAATTGCTACAGAAAGTGCACCGGGAGCAAACCCCTTTGATCCGCTGGAAAGCTTAGATCACATCTATGATCTAAAGGAAGAGTGCGACTACGTAATTGTTTTATATCACGCAGGTAAAGAAGAATACCGTTATTCATCCCCTAACCTTCAGAAAATTTGCAGGAAAATGGTTCAAAAGGGTGCGGATTTAGTCATATGTCAGCATAGCCACTGCATTGGTTGCTTTGAGGAATATGAAGAGGCAACCATTGTATATGGACAGGGAAATCTTTTATTTGATTATGTAGATAGTGAATATTGGATGACAAGTTTACTAATTAAAGTAGTTATTAATATGGAAGGCCATCATATTGAATATATTCCTTTGGTGAAAACAGGTGCATTCGTGCGTTTGGCAAAGAGAGAGGAAGCAGATAAGATCCTAGAAGAATTTTGTAACCGATCCCATGAGATATTACAGGAGGATTTCTTAAAGCAACAGTATAATAAATTTGCTAAGGAGAATAGGCACTCCTATCTGTTAATGATATCCGGATTAGGGAAATGGATGTCTCGAATAGACCGTCATTTATTAAAGGGTAAAATCATAAAGAAGAAGTATCCGAAAGATAAGGTACTTTCCATTTTAAATTTCATAGAATGTGAAGCACATAGGGAATTATTGCTGGCAGGGTTAAAAAATGAGGTGGCACGAGTAAAATGAGCACACAGAAAAAGGTATTAGAAAATTCATTTTTATATATTTTTAGTTCCTTATTAGTGAAAGCAATCGGGTTCCTTTTGTTACCCATTTATACAAAGTTTTTGCTGCCCAAAGATTACGGTATTACGAATCTAGTAAGTGGATTTACAAGTGTAGCTACTTTTATTATAGCTTTTTCTTTATATTCCGCAATCATACGCTTCTATACTGATTATAAAGAGGATGGAGAAAAGCTAAAGAGATTTTATGGTTCCATTATAACGTTCATTATGATCTCAGGTGGATTATTTATTGGAGCCGGATTTATTTTTGATAATCTTCTGATAGCACTATTTTTTAAGGGAATTACTTTCTATCCCGTCGTATTACTTGCATTAGTAACACTAATCTTTCTAGCTTTGCATACCGTTCATCAGAATATTTTACAAAGTATGCAAAAGGGTAAGAAGTTAGCAATGATCAACTTAATTCTATTTGCCCTTCAGGTAGGAATTGTTTTATTCTTTATCGGTATCTTAAAGCTTGGGGCTACGGGTGTATTACTAACGACACTCATAATTAACGTAGGATATTTTGTCTACATGATGATTGATCTTAAGAGGAGTAAACTCATAGTTCTTGGGATAGATTTTAAGATTTTAAAAGAAGCGTTAACCTATTCGATACCGATTATGCCTCATAATTTATCAACACAAATTGCGAATTTTACTACACAAATTTTCATTAATAATAGTACCTCACTAGCCTCAGTAGGTTTGTACGGTATTGCTTCCCAATTTAGTGCAATTATTGATGTTGTACAAGTGTCAGTAAATCAAGCATTTACACCTTGGTTCTATGACATGATGAATACAAAAGAGGACGTAGATAAAAAATCAATCGTTAGTCTATCAAATATTTTATTGATTGTATACTCGCTTCTTTATATGGGAATTGGATTGTTTTCACAGGAAGTCATTCTTATTATGACAAGTGAAAAATATATTCTATCGTGGACGGTGATCCCCGTCTTGGTGGTAGGATTTTCTGTTAAATCAATCTATTATTTTCATGTAAATATTTTGTTCTATTACAAGAGTGCAGCCAAAAAAATTTTTATAGCTACATTAACAGGTAGCTTTGCAGACATTTTACTAGCCTTTGTTCTGGTACCGAAATTTGGTATGTATGGGGCGGCGTTGTCATTTATTATCGCGAAAGTTATTGTAGTATCAATCGTAGTAACCATATGTAAAAAATATAATGATATTGGATATAAAGTAATAGGAATGTTAAAAATCATAGTTCCAAGCTTAATATTTATGGGGACCGGATTAATATTTAGTTATACAAGATATCTGACAGTTTTTAGTTGGAAAAACTTATGTTATAAAATGCTGATCTTATTAACATATTTAGCTTTTATTTATATAACAAATAAAAGTGCCATCCGTAAAGCCTTAAGTTCAGATAAAGTACGGCAGCTACTAAGTCGTATACCAATGAAAATAAAATACCATCGTTCATCGTAAGGAGGCTAAGCCTATAAAGAAAACAGATGTTAGTACAATCATGAAGGAACTTAGGGTAGAAAACTACCAATCGTATCAATTGGTAAAGGATGTTTCTTATGTTAGAACAGATCATAATCGCTATATTGTTAAAATACTAAAGCTCTCTTTTGTAAGAAGATTAATTGATTACATAAAGAGAGGGAGATGTTTGGCATTTGAAAATGAAATAAAAGTATATCATAGTTTAGAGTATCAATCCTTTACGCTATTAAACCATCCCAAATTAATTCATTCCGATGGAAAAAGTTATATGGTTTTAGAGCACATTGATGGGACACGTGGTTGGGATAAAAGGATAATCTCAACCTCTGATTTTATAACAGCCTTATTAGAATTTCAATTCTGCAAAATTAAAATAGAGACGAACCTACTAAAAAAGATTCTTATGAGGTGGTATTGTAAGGTCCCTTGTAAGATATTTCGCTGGTCCTTCTTACTCATAAAATCTCCCAAAGATATTAGGATCTCCCTTCGATGTATTTGGATTACTCTAAAAAATGTAATTATGATTAAAAAATATAAGCATACAATACTCATGCACAATGATCTTTTTTATTATAACAACATCATTACAGGGTATGATAATAATGTTTATTTTTATGATTTTGAATATGCGATGGAAGAAAATAAATGGTTACTATTAGACATTCTTGATTTATCCTTTGATTTATCGACCTTAGAGTTTAAACCGAGGCTATTTCTTCAATATTTGAAGCAAATATCAATTCATAGATCCATGTATAGCTATATAACGAACCATATCATCGGATTGACCAGAGTAATTCTAATCCGAAAGGTTATGGGAGCTTTATTATCGAATTCAACTAAACTGAGCAGTAAAATGGCATGCAAAAAATTCTTAAACGATATTTTGCTTTCGGAACAGGAATACCTAAAATGGTACATTAAAAATATTAAGCCATGTATTAGTTATATGAGGTATTTTGAAGGCCCGTTTGGTAAGGATTTTCCAAGGGTAAAATAGTAACGCCAAGGAGATGGAAAAGCAGTTGCCGGTAAATGAAATCTAGTTTATCATAAGATTCATTAAGAGCGAACATTAGTAAACAACATAAGTTACATAAAAAATAAGTACAATAGGAAGGGGCAAAGAAATCGCTATGTATGATAAAATAACGGAAAAAGATGTGAAAAGAATGCAAGATGAGATTGAATATCGCAAGCTTGTGGTAAGAAAAGAAGCAATTATAGATGTTCAAGAGGCAAGAGCGCATGGTGACCTGAGCGAAAACTTTGAGTATAAGGCAGCAAAACAGTATAAGAACCAAAATGAAAGCCGGATAAGATATTTGGAGAGAATGATAAAAACGGCTAAGATAATCTCGGAGGATTCCAGTGAGGACGAAGTGGGTCTTAATGATTTAGTAACCTTCTATATACCGGAGGATGAGGAGGAAGAGACCTTTAAAATAGTAACTACCGTCAGGGCAAATGCAACAAAGGGACGAATTAGTATAGACTCTCCTCTTGGTAAAGCCTTGTTGCATCATAAAGTAGGTGATAAGGTAACGGTAAAAGTAAATGACACCTATTCCTATGATGTTATTATCAAAAAAATTGAAAAGCTAGAGGATGATGGTACCGATGAACTTTGCAAATATTAAACGAGGTACCCATATACCTTTCTAAACAGAGAATTATTGGAGGAAAACAAAGGGAAGGTTAAAGTAAATTATGCGGTGGAAGGAACAAGTAGTAATGTTGATAACTCCTCTGTTTTTTAGCCTTACTGTGGATAAAAGTCTTAAAAGGCTGTAAAGTAATGATATAGAAGACGAAATAATCAGGAGATGTAAGCTTTCATACAGTCTCCTGATTTTTATGTTGTATTAAAGAAATATATGTGAAGGACAATGTAAGTCATAAGTATTAAAAAATATAAAAAAAGTATTGACGAAATTCAAAATTAATAGTACACTTTATCCATTAAAAGTGTTAAAGCTTTAAAGCAAAATAGCATTTTGTAATAAGGATATACGAAAAGGAAGAGGAGGATCATTCAATGAGGAAAAAGTTATTGGTCGGTATTTTATTAATTGCTATGTCGATCACCATATTGGCAGGTTGCAGTTCGAAAGATAAGGTATTTAAAATTGGTGTTAACCAATTCGTAACTCACGCGGCACTTGATGCCAGCTATCAAGGATTTGTTGATGCTTTAGCAGACGCAGGATATGTAGATGGTGAAAATATTAAAATAGATTTTCAAAATGCGCAGGGGGATCAGTCCACGGCCAATACCATTGCAACAAAGCTCATTAATGATGAAAATGATCTGATTCTAGCCATTGCAACTCCTTCTGCTCAGGCAGTTGCTAATGCAACAAAAGATATTCCGATTTTGGTAACAGCGGTAACGGATCCAGCAGCCTCCGGTCTAGTAGCATCCAATGAAGCACCTGGTGGAAATGTATCAGGAACCTCTGATTTAACACCGGTGAAAAGACAGTTTGAATTATTAAAGCAATTAGTGCCTGATGCAAAAAACGTAGCCGTATTATACTGCTCAAGTGAAAGTAACTCAAAAATTCAGGCTGACATGGCTATAGCAGCAGCCGAAGAAAACGGACTTACTGCAATAGAAGCTACGGTATCAAACTCCAATGAAATTCAGCAAGTGGTTCAATCACTGGTTGACAAGGTAGATGTTATCTACGCGCCTACCGATAATATTATTGCAGCTGGTATGCCAACGGTAGCTTTAGTAGCAAATGAAAATGGTATTCCGGTTATTTGCGGTGAAGAGGGCATGGTTGACAAAGGCGGTCTTGCTACATATGGTATTGATTATTACAAATTAGGCAGATTAACGGGAGAACAGGCAGTTAAGATTATTAAGGGAGAAGCTACTACAGATAAGTTACCTATTGGGTATTTACCGGACGAAGAATATGCGCTCTCAATCAATGAGGAAGTAGCAGCACAGATTGGCATAGAGATTCCGGCAGAACTTAAATAATTGGTTTAGTTGAATATGCTTTACAAAAGAGGCCTATTAAGTCCTCTTTTGTCTCGAATAGAAGTATAACAGAAGAAAGATTTTGCTATGCAAAGTCTTTTTTCTTTCCGTTATAAAATAGAGTGGATAATAACATAATTTCGTATTTTGTGTAACATAGAAAGGAAAAATATATGGGTTATTTAATGTCATTATATGGAGCGGCATCACAGGGACTTACTTGGGCGATTTTAGCACTTGGTGTATACATTACCTTTCGTATCTTGGATTTTCCCGATATGTCGTGTGAAGGTAGCTTCGCACTTGGAGGCAGCATTAGCGCCGTACTAATGGTTAACTACCATTGGAATCCCTTTTTAACGTTAATCATTGCAACAATGACCGGTATGGCAGCAGGAGCAATTACCGGATTTTTACATACAAAGCTTAAGATTCCTGCAATTCTATCCGGTATCCTAACCATGGTTGGATTATACTCCATTAATCTAAGAATTATGGGGCAAGCAAATACAGCGCTCATTGGACAAAGTACGGTTATTTCTTTAATCAAGGATTTATTTCCGAAAGCGAGTTCTTTAGGAATCAAGGACTCAACACTTCAGACCTCAGTAGCTTTGCTGGTAGGTTTGGTATTTACTATATTTATGATAAGTTTCTTATATTGGTTTTTTGGAACGGAAATCGGTTGTTGTATTCGGGCAACCGGTAATAACTCCGCTATGGTAAGAGCACAGGGAGTTAATACTGATAAAATGAAAAGCTTTGGATTAATTCTAAGCAATGGTTTAATCGCACTATCCGGCGCACTTGTAACGCAGACCCAAGGTTATGCGGATGTAAGCATGGGTGTAGGTGCAATTGTAATAGCGCTTGCTTCCATTGTTATCGGGGAAGTGTTATTCATTCGACCTAAGAATTTTGCCATTAAATTAATGTCTATAGTAATAGGCTCTATTCTATATCGAAGTATTATTGCTACAGTTTTAAAGATTGGATTAAATTCCAACGATTTAAGGCTTTTAACGGCTATTGTTGTAGCAATTGCACTCTCGATACCGATTTTCAAAAAGAAAAAACTAGTAGTTCGGAAGGAGGTTCAATAGTATGTTAAGTATGACCAATATATACAAGACCTTTAATCCGGATACCGTTAATGAGAAAATGGTATTAAAGGGACTTAATTTAGAATTAATGGATGGGGATTTTGTCACCGTAATTGGTGGAAACGGTGCCGGCAAATCCACAATGCTCAATATGATTGCCGGAGTTCATTTTCCTGATGAAGGAACCATTACACTAGATAATGAAGACATCACAAAATTACCGGAGCATATCCGGGCAAAATATCTTGGAAGAGTGTTTCAAGACCCTATGATGGGAACGGCAGCTGATATGGAAATTGAAGAAAATCTTGCGTTGGCCTATCGTCGGGGCAAAAAAAGAGGCTTGGGATGGAGAATTAGTAAGGAAGAAAAGGAGCTGTACGTTGAAAAGCTTAAAACGTTAGATTTGGGTTTGGAAACAAGACTAACCTCGAAGGTAGGACTCTTATCCGGAGGACAGAGGCAGGCCTTAACCTTATTAATGGCTACTTTACAGCAGCCAAAGCTTTTACTATTGGATGAACATACAGCCGCACTAGACCCGAAGACTGCGAAAAAGGTATTGGAGCTTTCCGAACAGATTATTAAAGAAAATGCACTTACGGCTCTCATGGTTACCCATAATATGAAAAACGCAATTCAATATGGTAATCGTTTGATCATGATGTATGAAGGAAAAATTATCTATGATGTATCCGGAGAGGAAAAGAAACAATTGCACGTGAGTGATTTGTTAGATAAATTTGAGAAGGCAAGTGGTGGGGAATTTGCCAATGATCGTATGATATTAGCATAAAATAGTGTATATTTAGTGGGATAGAATAGGTGAAATAGTAACAAATAGGGTACTGATTTTAAATAGAAAAATCAGTACCCTATTTGCAATTTGTGAGAATGAAACTTAAAAAATATTGTTAAAAATTGTAGGAATAAGTAGTTCATTGAAGTGAGGAAAATATTGTATTTCTTACAAAAATGGTATATATTAGTATTAATTGGTTTGAGGGACAAATTTATTTGAATACATAATCCATAAAATGTCTGGGAAGCTGACATGTTTGGATATAAACTTGGGGTGCTAGTCGCAGAAATGGGGGAATGCACGTGCTTGGAAATAGTAAAAAAACAATTGGTGTTTTTATATCCCATGTCAATGGTGAATTTCAAGACGTTCTAAGTAAAGGGATTATAACGAGAGCGCAGGAGTTAGATTATAATGTAGCTTTCTTTACGAATTTCGGCGGATATGGTCAATACGCTTACGATAGGGGCGAGTTTTTTATTACGGATTTACCTAATTATGAGGGGCTCGATGGAATCATTATTACGCCGGACGTAATGATAGTCCCCAATCTAGAGGAGCAGTATCGTAGAAACATTAGACAACGAAGCAATTGTCCGGTAGTAAGTGTTCGCAGAGAAATACCCGAATACTATAATGTCCTGGTGGATGATTATACCGTATTGGATGAAATCCTTGATCATTTTATTGAAAAGCACAAGTTTACAAAAATTAATTTCCTATCCGGCCCGAAAGAAAAACCGGATGCGCAGAAGCGATTAGCTACCTATAAAAAAGTTCTGTCAAAGCATGGCATACCCATTGAGAATGAGCGGATTTACTACGGTGACTTTTGGAAAGAAACCGGTGTAGATGCAGTAAATTACTGGTTGGAGGAGGGGAAGGAACTTCCTGAGGCTATTGTATGTGCAAATGATTATATGGCGCTTACCGTATGCAAGGCTCTCTTGGAACGTGGTATCTCTGTTCCGGAGCAGATTGCTATCTCCGGTTGTGATGATCTGGAGGATGCCTCGGAATACTGGCCGACGCTTACAACAGCGAGAATGCCTGTATTTGAAATGGGAATAGAAGCAGTGAATAAAATTAACGATCATATTCTGGGCAAAGAGCAGAAAAAAAATACCTATCTAAAAACCATAACCATATACCGCGAATCCTGTGGCTGCAAAAAGCATTATTACCGCGAAAGCAATGAAAGAAGAAGAGGCAAAATTCATGCAAGAGAAGCCTTACGTACGGAGATTTCACGGAATGCTTATATGTCAACGGATTTAACTGGGCTTACCAATTTAGAAGAAGTAGTAGATAAAATGTGGACCTATGTCTATGATAATATTAATTTTACTCATTTTTGCATGTGTTTGCATCAGGATTGGGATATCTTTGGTCAAGACGACGAAAAAAGACAGTTTAGTAGTGAAGAAGAACTGATTATGGTGGTTGGTATTAAGAATAAGCAAAAATTCACGAAGTTAAAGTGCAATAAAAAAGAGCTTATACCAACGGAACTGGCAGAGGATAGGGCAATGGTATACTTTTTGGCCCCGTTGCATCATCAGCAACATAGCTTTGGTTATGTTGGAATTAGTTTTAGCAAGGTTCAGACCTATATGACAACCTTTCAAGGATGGCTGATTAATGTCAGCAATGCCCTTGAAAATATCCGAATGCAAGGTGAATTGAAACGCTTGGTATATAAATTAGAGGATATGTCCATACGTGATGAATTAACAGAGCTATATAACCGAAGAGTACTTGATACCTTGGGCAAGAAATATTTAAATCAATGCATGGAGCAACGGAGCAGATTAATGGTATTTACAGCGGATATGGATAAGCTGAAATACATTAATGACAAGTTTGGTCATGCTAGTGGAGATATTGCACTTAAGGTGGTAGCAAATGCATTATTGCATGCAGCAGAAGATGATGAAATCTGCATACGCCTTGGTGGCGATGAGTTTATGGTCATTGGAATGGATTATGACGAAGGAAAAATGGTTAAATATGTGAACCGATTTATTGAAGAACTCAATCAGTTTAATTTTAAAAATGAGTATGAGTTTAATGTTTTTATTAGCTTTGGTTATAACTTAGTTCTTCCGGATGAAAACACAACAATAGAAAGCTGTTTAATGGAAGCTGATACACTAATGTATCAGCAAAAATACGAAAAAAACGCAAGGAGTATTAAGGCAAATTTAGTGTTTTGAGGTTTGAAGCAATAGTAAGTGTATAAGGAAAGCTCTTACCCTCTTTAGGTAATGGCTTTCTTTTTATTGTTTTTCGTAAATAGTTGTTATATAGTTATAATGTAAAAGAGTCAAGAAAGTTAATTTTTTAAAATATTTAGATATTGCTACTTGAAATAAAAATGATAAAGGAAAGGTTGATGACCTTGGACAGACTCTATGATAAATTGATATCCTATGCTGATGATAATTATTATCCGATGCATATGCCGGGGCATAAACGTAATACGTTTATGATACAAATGGAGGATCCATATAGAATTGATATAACAGAAATAGATGGATTTGATAATTTACATCAAGCAGAAGGTATACTAAAACAGTTATCTGATCGTCTTAAGAATTTGTACGGAGCAGGTGCTTCCTTTCCTTTAATCAATGGAAGTACAGCAGGGATTCTTGCCGGAATATCAGCTGCAACGAAGATTGGAGATGAGATACTTATTGGAAGGAACTCTCATAAATCAGTATATCATGCAGCAATGTTAAGAGGTTTAAAACCAATCTACTGTTATCCCAAAGTAATGGATCGCTTACCTTTCTATGGAGGAATCACACCAAACACAATTGATGGGATATTAAAGAAAAATCAGAATATTAAAGCAGTTGTTATAACCTCTCCAACCTACGAAGGAATCGTATCCGATATACAAGGTATCTCTAAGGTGGTGCATCGTCACAATAAAATTCTGATCGTTGATGAAGCACATGGCGCTCATTTTGGTTTTCATCAGAATTTTCCGAAAAGTGCGGTTCGTTTAGGGGCAGATATTGTAATACAAAGCCTTCATAAAACCTTGCCGTCCTTTACACAAACAGCGGTATTACATTGCAATAACGAAGAGCTGAAGGATAGAATCAAGTGTTTCCTAGCAATTTATCAAAGTAGTAGCCCCTCTTATCTATTATTAGCTGGTGTGGACCGTTGCATCAGCATGCTGGAGAAGCAGGCAGAAGAACTCTTTGAGGCATATGATGAAAAGCTACAGCAATTCTATCACTCGATAAAGGGATTAAAAGCTTTAAAAGTAGTGGATAGCCAGTGGATTGGAAGGGATGGAGTATATGATATTGACCCCTCTAAAATTACAATAGTTAGTAAAGATCCCGGATTAAGTGGCCAGCAGCTACAACAAATACTTCGTAGGAAGTATCATATCGAAATGGAAATGGCATCTTTAAATTATGTCCTGGGAATGACCAGTATTTGTGATACAAAAGTAGGGTTTAACCGTTTGTCCGATGCTCTTTTAGAAATCGATCAGGAATTTGAGGAGCATCATAATAGATTCCTTTATGAAGAAATGCAGATAATAAAGCCGGAACAGCTTCTAAATCTACAGGATGCAGCAGAGCAAAAATCCCATAGGATAAAGCTGTCAGAAAGTGAAGGAAAAATTTCTGCGGTATTTATCAGTCTATTTCCTCCGGGGTCACCGCTTCTGGTTCCGGGAGAAAAAATCGGCAAAGAGCTTCTTAATTATTTGGAGATAGTAAAGAAAGAAGGAATCACAGTTACCGGCTTATCGGGCGATTTAATGGATGAAATTGAAGTAATAGAGAAATAGAGAGTTCTAAAGATTAGTAGTTCGTAATGGAAAGGAATCTAGAAAATGGCTAGGATTTTTATTGTCATGGGAAAAAGTGCAACAGGTAAGGATACCATATATAAGAAATTATTAGAGCGAGAGGAGTTAGAGCTAAAAACAGCGGTCATGTATACCACCAGACCCAAAAGACATTCTGAGGTAAATGGGGTGGAGTATCATTTCGTAGAGGAAGCAACGTTATTGGAATTGAAGCGCCAAAATAAAATCATTGAACACCGTTCCTATGAGACGGTGCATGGAACCTGGCATTATTTCACCGTAAATGACGGACAGATTGACCTAGAAAAAGCAGATTATCTAATGATAGGTACCCTTGAGACCTATGTTCAAATTAGAGAATACTTTGGAAAGGATAAAGTAATACCGATTTACATTGAAGTAGAGGACGGAGCAAGACTTTTAAGAGCTTTAAAAAGAGAGCAAAAGCAAGATCAGCCAAAGTATGCTGAAATGTGTCGACGATACTTAGCAGACGAGGAAGACTTCTCAGAAGAAAACCTTCAAAAATGCGGAGTCGAAAAACGCTACTCCAATATAGACATTCATCAGTGCCTACAGGAGATCGAACAGGACATAAAAAATTATACTGTAAAACAGAAATAAATGTGTTATAATGTTCGTAAATAAGCAAAGTTTGGTATTCATCATCATCTCACGAAAGCGAACAGCTTTCAGGGAGTTACATTCACCTATGTGAAGCAAGATTTATGGAGGTCCTATGGATATAAAAGTCAACCAAATGCAGGCAATCAATCAGGTAGAGCAAAAAGCACCCGTACCGGAAGCAGATGGTACTTTTAAGTTTACTCTCATATCCCATATTGAGGAGCAGGAGTTACAGGCTAGACTTAATCTGATGCTTCAAGAGATATCATCTCAAGGTAAAAAGATAGCTAAACATATGGACGTCAGGGATATGAGACATTATCGTGAACTGATTAAGGAATTTATGAATGAAATCGTAAATCGTTCTCATAAATTCTCCAGAGAGAATTTTCTTGACCGAAAAGGAAGACATAGAGTATATACCATGATAAAGCTGGTCGACAAGAATCTGGATGAATTGGCAGCAGAATTAATCAAGGATGAGAAGGACCATCTTGTCATTCTTAATCGAATAGATGAAATCAGAGGATTACTATTAGATATCTTTTCTTAATAAACAGTAGAATAGCTAATTCATACATTCGCACATAGGTAGGCGTAATCTAATATAATAAAAATTAGCGCTTAAGACCTGGAACGGAGGATATAATGCAAGGATTGAAAGACATAATCGGACACGAAAGTATTATTTTGCACATGCAGAATGCAATTACATCCGGGAAAATATCCCATGCATATATCTTACACGGCGAAGAGGGAATGGGAAAAAAACTGTTAGCCGGTACCTTTGCAAAAATACTGCAATGTGAAGAGCAAGGTATCTTATCCTGTAACAAATGTAAGTCCTGTTTGCAAATAGATACCGGTAACCATCCAGATATTATATGGGTTACCCATGAAAAGGCCAGTATAGGTGTAGAAGACATAAGAATACAATTAAATGCGGATATTCAAGTAAAGCCTTATAATAGTCCGTATAAAATATATATTATTGATGATGCGGATAAATTGACCGAACAGGCACAGAATGCGCTGTTAAAGACCATCGAAGAACCTCCGGAATATGCAATTGTTTTATTACTTGTTAGGAACATTAGTATTTTACTTCCAACCATTTTATCTAGATGTGTTATATTGAATTTAAAACCCGTGGACAAGTTGGAAATTAAAGAGTTTTTGATGGAAAAACATCAGGTGCCGGATTATATAGCAGAGGTTGCTGCAGCATTTTCCGGTGGAAATGTAGGAAAGGCAATCAAATATGCATCCTCGGAAGAATTTGAACAATTAAAGAGCAATGTACTCCATATTTTAAAATATATTGATGAGATGGAGTTACATGAGGTGATTTCCGGTTTAAAAACTCTTAATGCAACCAAGAATAATATTGAGGATTATATAGATTTAATGATTTTATGGTATAGAGATGTTCTGATGTTTAAGGCAACCATGGATCCAGACCTGTTACTTTATAAAGAGGAATTAACCTATATTAAAAATCAGGCTAAATTAAGAAGTTATGAAGGAATTGATAAAATAATAAGCGCAATGGAGAAGGCGAAAATCAGGTTGAAAGCAAATGTAAACTTCGATATAGCAATTGAGCTTATGTTACTTACAATAAAGGAGAACTGTAATGGTTAATGTAATCGGAGTCAGATTTCGTAAAGCAGGAAAAGTTTATTTCTTTGATCCTGCAGGTTACGATATAAAGCAAGGCGATAATGTAATCGTTGAGACGGCCAGAGGAATTGAATACGGTTTGGTGGTATTAGGTCCTCGTGATGTAGAGGATGAAAAGATTATTCAACCCCTAAAACCAGTTATTCGCCAGGCAACGGAAGAAGATAATGCCTTGGAGAAAAAAAATAAAGAGAAGGAAAAAGAGGCATTTCTTATCTGCTTAGAAAAAATTCGTAAGCATGGACTTGAGATGAAGCTTATCGATTGTGAATATACCTTTGATAATAATAAGGTATTATTCTACTTTACGGCAGACGGAAGAATCGATTTCCGTGAATTGGTTAAGGACTTGGCAAGTGTATTTAAAACACGTATTGAGCTACGTCAGATTGGTGTACGAGATGAGACTAAAATTGTCGGTGGAATTGGTATCTGTGGAAGACCTTTGTGTTGCCATACACATTTATCCGAGTTTGCACCTGTATCCATCAAAATGGCTAAGGAACAAAATCTTTCTCTAAATCCCACTAAAATCTCAGGGGTCTGTGGAAGACTCATGTGCTGCTTGAAGAATGAGGAAGAAGCTTATGAGGAATTAAACAGCAAGCTTCCTAGTGTTGGAGATTTTGTAACCACGAAAGATAATTTAAGAGGAGAGGTTCAAAGTGTCAGCGTACTCAAACAGCTGGTGAAAGTAATTGTAACCTTAGAAAATGACGAGAAAGAAGTTCGGGAATACAAGGTTGAGGACTTACGCTTTAAGCAGAAGAAGCGCAAGGAAAGGCTGACTGCCATTGAGGATGAAGAATTAAGAGTGTTAGAGCTCTTAGAGAAAAAGGAAGGGAAATCCTTACTTGATGATGAATAATCAAAAAACACAAGAGGAGCATCTAAAGCCCGAGGAGCGGGTCGATGATCTTCATAGAAATAATTATAAAATTATACAAAACACAAATAAATTTTGTTTTGGAATGGATGCCGTACTTCTATCTGGTTTTGCAAAAGTATTACCCGGAGAAAAGGTATTAGATTTGGGAACCGGAACCGGAATCATACCCATTCTACTGGAAGCTAAAACGAAGGGAAAGCACTTTATTGGACTAGAAATTCAGGAAGAAAGTGCTGATATGGCACAAAGAAGCGTAGCCATGAATAAACAAGAAGATAAAATTGATATTGTAATTGGTGATATCAAGGAGGCCTCTGCTATTTTTGGGTTGGCTTCCTTTGATGTTGTTACAAGTAATCCCCCGTACATGAACCATAATCATGGACTTGTCAATCCGGGAGAGGCAAAAGCAATTGCACGCCATGAAATATTGTGCTCTTTGGAGGATGTAATTCGTGAGACCTCAAAAGTATTAAAACCAAACGGAAGGTTTTATCTGGTGCATAGACCTTTTCGCTTAGTAGAAATTATCAATACGTTAACTTCTTATAAATTAGAACCTAAGAAAATAAAATTAGTACATCCTTATATCCACAAAGAGCCCAATATGGTTTTGATTGAATGCATCAAAGGTGCAAAATCCATGGTTAAAATGGAAGCTCCTCTTATTGTTTATAAGGAACCTAACGTATACACACAGGAAATTTATGATATCTATGGTTACTAACCTTAGAAAAGGATAAAAGTCAGTTGATCTATGTTATTTATTTACTTAGAAAGTTCTGACTTAGGAATAGACTAGAAAGGGCTACTTATTATGTCCGGTATATTATATTTATGTGCAACACCAATTGGTAATTTAGAGGATATAACATTTCGTGTCCTTCGAATATTAAAAGAAGTGGATCTGATTGCTGCAGAAGATACGAGGCATAGCATTAAGCTATTAAATCACTTTGAGATAAAGACACCTATGACCAGTTATCATGAGTTTAATAAGATTGATAAGGCAAAGTATCTAGTAGAGCAGCTTCTTGCAGGACAAAACATAGCGCTTATTACAGATGCAGGAACGCCTGGAATTTCTGATCCGGGCGAGGAGCTGGTAAGACAAGCTTATGCAGCAGGTATTGAGGTTACCTCTTTACCAGGCGCATGTGCAGCGGTTACCGCCTTAACCTTATCGGGGCTTCCAACAAGACGGTTTTGTTTTGAAGCTTTTCTTCCAACGGATAAGAAAGAACGGCAGCAGGTTCTAAGTGTTTTAAAAGAGGAAACTAGGACTATAATTATATATGAGGCTCCACATCGACTTAGTAAGACCTTGCAGGAGCTATGTGAGGCCCTTGGTGATCGTAATGTCACCATAATCAAGGAACTGACCAAAAAGCATGAAACTGTTTTGCAGACTACGTTATCGGAAGCAGTTACTATTTATGAAGCAATGGAACCAAAAGGGGAATATGTTCTTGTCTTAGAAGGAAAAACATTTGCAGAAATCATAGCAAATGAACAGGAGAAGTGGGGAGCTCTTGATCTAGAGGAGCATATGAAGATATATTTAGAGCAGGGATACAATAAAAAAGAATCAATGAAGTTTGTAGCAAAAGATAGGGGTATGAGTAAGAGGGACATTTACCAGCAGCTTATTCAAGACGAGCAGTAGGAGAAGGATTACTGTCTTTTGGAGGTGAAATAATGTTGCGTGATCTATTTCGCACAAAAGAGAGAAAAATAATTACAGTTGTTTTTGGAGTTGCTGTAATTATTATGTTAGTGCTGGCTTTTATAGGTTATATGCAAAAGAATCGGTTTTTGGAGCAGGCTGTCATGGCAGAAAATTATCTAAAAGTTGGCAGCTACGATAAAGCTATAAAGGCGTATGAAAAGGCATTATCTTTAAAAAATAATGATAAACAGAATTTGACCATAGGATTAGCAGAGGCCTATGCCGGTATCAATAATTATGATAAAGCGTTAGAAGTGCTAAGAAGTTATTATAGTAAATCCTCGGAAATTCGCATAAAAGAAAAGATTGAAGAAGTCATAGCCGCAAAAAACGATTATGAATATCTTCAGTCTATTTCCCATGCAGAGGTTTATTATACCAACGGAGAATATCTAAAGGCTATTGAAGAATTTCAACAGGCGAAGCAGATCAAAAGAAAAGAAGTTACTCCTTATCAAAGGATTGCAGGGGCATATATTGAATTAGGTGAGTACGATCTTGCAAAAGAAGAGGTACTCCAAGGCCAGGAGATAACACAAAACAAGAGCTTGGATATAACAATGAAGCTAGTTGAGTCTTATATTAAGTTGGAACAATATAAGGAAATAGTAGATCAAGCGGCAGAATATATTTGCCAGGAGAATTTTCAAGATGGTATAGATACCTATCTGGAGGCTGCTCAGTTGCTACCGAAGGAAAGCCAAGCTTATGTAGGATTAGTTCGAGCATATATTACTTTAAAAGAATACAATAAAGCGTCTTCCCTACTTAGAGAAGTTCTTACTAATATACAGTCAGAAGAATTAAAAAACCTGCAAATACAAGTATCGGAATTAATTGAATTAGAGAATGAGAAAAACAGCATAATATCCAGATTATATGACGCTCTAAAGGAACGAAGAATTACGGTAGCCATGGCATTAATGGAAATGGAACTTTTTGAGAAGGAGATTGCTCCGAGCGGTCCCGTATATTATTCGGAAGAGGATTCAAAAACAAATAACGGTGTTGTTCTAGTTATTTATGATAGTAGTAAGATTTATTATGGATTTATGAAGGATGGGAAGCGAAGCAGTAAGGGTATTTATTTTATGCTAACAGAAGGTAACAAAGAAAAGGGTTACTATTATTATGACGGTGAATGGGAGCTTGACATCCCAAGTGGCTCTGGCAAAACCGTAGAGATGGATGTAATGGAGGATGATAATGGTCTTAGGTATGAGAATAAGACGATAACCGAAGGTATCTATAATAACGCCTTGGAAGAAGGAAGGATGACAAAATACTTTTATACTAAGGATAAAGAGGTAGGTAAGTTAATTTATACTGCAGACAATGGTATCCCTCTTCCTATGATACAAAGTAAAAATCAACCTTATCCTACGCCCGGATCTTCTAACTATGTTATTGGTATTATTCAAAATGAAAATACGAATGGTGAATACTATCGTGTTGGATCTGATACGATATGGGGTGTTAAACCATTTTTAAGTAAGAAATAAAGAAGGAATAAATTTAGTTAAGGATTATCCTAAATGGTATGAACTGGAAAGTTGATGCACTTATCATGAATTATAAAAAGCCTGTCACATGAAATGACAGGCTTTTTGTTATGTTAGAACTAAAAGTTATGTAAACTACTCAATAATTCCAGCAAGTTTAGCAAGTTCTACGATTGTTTCCTTAGATACTTTTTTACCTTGATATTCTAACAAGTTATCTTTGTTACCATTGAAAATATCAGTAGGTTCATATTTTTGAAGGATGATTTTACCTTCATCAACGAAAATTTCTAATGGATCTCTTTCGCTTACGTCCAAAGTTCTTCTTAACTCGATGGGAAGTGTAATTCTTCCAAGTTCATCAAGTCTTCTTACAATGCCTGTGCTTTTCATAGTAGGCCTCCTTTTCTTCAAGTGTATTGGGGAATAAAATAGAATGCTTATCATACAAAAGAAAGTCGAAATACAACTTACATTATTTGTATATAGCACTAAATAAGATATCATAGGATTTTTTCGATGTCAACTAAAATAATTGTCAAAACATAGCACAATTTAAACAATAAATGTAAAAGAGATACAAATAATACTATAAATGTGAAAAATAAGAGAAAAATTTGATGAAATTGCTGATTAATATTTATGATGTTAGTTTTGAGCATAATTTTAATGATGATTCGTATATTAATTTAGAAGAATGTTTATTGAATTAGTAAAGAGAGGTAATTATGCTAAATTATTTATGGGGAGCTATGATCGTACTAGGGGTAACCGTTGGCGTTCTTCGAGGAGAAATAGGTGAAGTCAGTAAAGCAACTATCACTTCCTCTAAAGAAGCCGTATCCTTATGTATAGCTATGCTTGGTATTATGGCAATGTGGACCGGAATAATGCAGGTAGCCAAAAAATCCGGTTTGGTTGCAGCTTTCACAAAGGCTCTTGGACCGGTAATTCGATTTTTGTACCCTGATATACCAAAAGGCCACATTGTAAATGAACATATTGCATCTAATATGATAGCTAATATATTAGGTCTCGGGTGGGCAGCAACACCCATGGGTTTAATGGCCATGAAGGAATTAAGAGCCTTAAATAATAATTCTGAAGTAGCCAGTTGTGATATGTGCACACTATTAATTGTTAATATATCTTCTCTACAATTAATTCCGGTTAATATTATCGCTTATCGAAGTCAGTACGGTTCCGTAAATCCAGCAGAAATACTTGCCGCAGGATTAGTGGCTACAATCTGCTCTACTTGTGTCGGGGTTACTTTTTCTGTAATTGCAAGAAAAATAAGTAAAGCAAAACAATAAAGAGAAAATAAATATAGCTGTGAATCCGTATATTGGTCATATTAGGAGTTTTTTAAATTAGGTGGTACATACTTTGCGTTGCTCGCTTTTAAGAGCGATTTGGGGCTTTTACAGATCCTCCCGGTATAAATCAAAGCAATTAAGCGTTTATATTGTTCTTTATGAGATCGAAGGGATCTCCTTTGTTAGAAATAGCATGGATGTCGCTTGTGACAAGGATGTCTTTTATGAGAGGTAGCAGGGATGTTTTTATAAGAAATAATATATTCGTTATGTAGTCAAGAAAATTATAAAAATTAAGGTTATTAAGAAATCCTTCTACAGGATTCTTTATATTGCTTTGGTGTTAGGCCCTTTGCCTTATGAAAGGACTTAATAAAATAACTAATATCATTAAATCCACAATTTAGAGCCACATCCGTAATACTAATGTGATTTTCTGCTAATTGTTCACAGGCACATTCAATTCGGTAGTAATTTAAATATTCAGTAGGAGTGCATTGTGTCATCTTGCGGAAAAAACGGCAGAAATAACGGGAACTTAATCCTGCGACTTTTGCCATATCCTCTAGAGAAATAGATTCTGTATAATGTTCCTCTATATAGCTAAGAACGTCTTTAAAGCGTTTGATTTGCTGGGCTGAAGCCGAGTGTATCATAGTTTCATTGATTTCATAGGCTTGAGCCTCAAAGAGAACACCCAGTATGGTATACAAAGCCCCTTGGGCTAAGAATTCATAGGATTCTTTCTTCTCGGACATAGCATTAAACAAATCTTCAATTGGTTTCTTAAGGGAAAATTGGTTCGTGGATAGTATGAGATGAATGGAAATCTCATGACGCACCAGCTGTTTAATCTGTTTATTGCATATTTTATTGTTACTAAGTAGTAGGCGAAGGTCAAATACGATGCATTCGTAGACACAATCTTCCGGAACACCACCATGCAATGTACCTCCTGGAATAAAGAGTACATCCTGCTCGCAAGCAATAATGGATCTACCATCAATTGTTAAATGAAACTTACCTTTTAGAATGCGAATTATTTCATATTCAAGGTGCCAATGATATGGCATATGATAACGGGGATGACTTGCTTCTACATGATAGAAAGCAATTGGGAAATCATAAGTTCCTTGCAGTTTATCTTCTCGGTAATCTAAATATTTCATCGATAGCACCCCCCTGACGGAAAAAGTGAATATTGTTATACTTTATGTTATTATAACACAAGCTTTCAATAAATGGCAATTATATAATAAGAAAAGAAGAAAATAAAATAGATTTGAAGGCGTCATTGCGCCGGAAGGAGGATATAATATGGCAAAGAATAGACTGATCGGAGATTATCCCGTTATCGGAATTCGCCCTACCATTGATGGAAGAAGAGGCGCTCTTATGGTGCGTGAATCCCTTGAAGAACAGACGATGGCAATGGCAAGATCCGCAGCAAAATTATTTGAAGAAAATCTAAGATATTCCAATGGAGAACCGGTAAAGGTAGTAATTGCTGATACCACCATAGGACGTGTTGGTGAAAGCGCAGCATGTGCTGCCAAGTTCAAAAAGGAAGGTGTTGATATTACGTTAACCGTAACACCTTGCTGGTGCTATGGTGCAGAAACCATGGACATGGATCCTATGACCATCAAAGGGGTATGGGGATTTAACGGAACAGAACGTCCGGGTGCTGTATATCTTGCGTCCGTACTTGCAACACATGCACAAAAGGGGCTTCCCGCTTTTGGTATCTATGGCCATGATGTACAGAATGCAGATGACACCTCCATTGGGGAGGATGTAAAAGAGAAACTATTACGTTTTGGACGTGCAGCAGTTGCTGCAGCTAGCATGAGAGGAAAATCCTATCTTCAAATCGGTTCCATTTGTATGGGTATCGGTGGCTCCATCATCGATCCTGCATTTATCGAAGAATACCTCGGTATGCGAGTAGAATCTGTGGATGAGGTTGAGATTATTCGTAGAATGACCGAAGGTATCTATGATGAGGCTGAATATCAGAGAGCACTTGAATGGACGAAGAAATACTGCAAGGAAGGTTTTGATAAGAACCCCCCAAATCTTCAAAAAACCAGAGAGCAAAAGGATGCAGACTGGGAATTTGTTGTTAAGATGATGGTAATTATCAAAGATTTAATGAATGGTAATCCGAACCTTCCTAAAGGCTGTGAGGAAGAGATGGTGGGGCATAATGCAATTGCAGCAGGTTTCCAGGGGCAGAGACAATGGACGGACTTCTATCCTAATGCTGACTTTCCTGAAGCACTTTTAAATACTTCCTTTGACTGGGAAGGTATAAGGGAGCCATACATATTAGCAACGGAAAACGATGTATTAAATGGTATCGGTATGCTGTTCATGAAACTATTAACCAATCGTGCACAGATCTTTGCTGATGTTCGTACTTACTGGAGCCCGGAGGCTGTGAAGAAGGCTGCGGATTATGATCTAGAAGGAGTTGCAAAAGAATCCGGTGGTATCATACATTTAATTAACTCCGGTGCAGCCTGCCTTGATGGTTGTGGTGAGGCAAAGGATGAAAAGGGTATTGGTGTCATAAAGCCTTGGTATGAAGTGACCAAAGAGGATGAAGAAGCAATTCTTGCTGCAACTACTTGGAATCCGGCGGATAACGGCTACTTTAGAGGAGGCGGCTATTCCTCCAGGTTCCTAACCAGAGCTGAGATGCCGGTTACGATGATTCGTCTTAACTTAGTAAAAGGCCTTGGCCCGGTACTTCAAATTGCAGAAGGTTGGACGGTAAATCTTCCGGAGGAAGTTTCCGATGTATTATGGAAGCGTACAGATTATACCTGGCCTTGTACTTGGTTTGCACCAAGAACAACTGGCGAGGGCGCCTTTAAGACGGCCTATGAAGTTATGAATAACTGGGGTGCTAATCACGGTGCCATCTCCTATGGGCATATTGGTGCTGATCTAATTACGCTGTGCTCCATGCTTCGTATTCCGGTATCCATGCACAATGTACCACAGGAGAAGATCTTTCGTCCGGCGGCTTGGAATGCATTTGGTATGGATAAGGAAGGACAGGACTACAGAGCTTGTCATACTTATGGACCACTCTTTAAATAACTAGATCGATAGGGTATAATAATAAAAGATGAATGTGGTAATTGCGGGCTTATGATTAAGTTCGCAATTACCTGTCGTTTATCAACCATTTAAGGAGGAGCGTACATGCAAAACTATTATTTGGCCATCGATATTGGGGCATCCGGTGGTAGGCATATTCTTGGAAGTGTGGTCGAACATAAAATCTGCTTAGAGGAAATATATCGTTTTGAAAATGGTATGGAGAAGGTGGCAGATTCTCTTTGTTGGAATACAGAAAAGTTGTTTCATGAGATAGTAACGGGCATGAAAAAGTGTAAGGAATTAGGTAAAATACCCGTTAGCGTTGGTATTGATACCTGGGGGGTGGATTTCGTTCTCCTCAATAAAGAGGATAAGATGATTGGTAATGCCATAGGCTATCGAGATCGTCGTACGGAGCAGATGCCACAGGAGCTAGACCGTATCATATCACCCCAAAAGATGTATCAGAGAACAGGAATCCAAAGTTATGTGTATAATACGGTATATCAACTTATGGCTCTAGCAAAAGACCATCCGGAGCAGCTAGAGGAAGCAGATAGTCTATTAAT
>JAEWEO010000019.1 GCA_023389295.1 Bacillota bacterium | reverse complement strand
CCCTAAATATCCGTCCATTGTTTTAGGAGTACAGATAACAAGTTCTCCGTTATACATCTTTGCTAAATTTTCATCATTAATTACCGGATAACCATCAAAAGTTTTAATCCCTTTTAATGAGTAATTGATATCCCTTACGTATTTAATTTTATCTGAAATCGAACTTCTTTCTAAATATCGGAAAACATGTTCAGAGGCATTACCTAAACCACATATTATAATACCATCTGTTTCTTTCAATTTGCGATCATAGCATTCTTTCGTTTTATGAAAATGTTCAGTATTAACCACTAAATCAAATAAATTCATTCTCTTCTTCAGTCCTTTCATAATTCAGTAGTACAGCAGTTTTATTAGCTGATTACATTTAAATATTATTTTTTATCTCGAAGCATACTTGTTCAAAGGCTTTACGACCAGCACTACCATCCAAATTAGCAAAGGCCCGTTCATTTAACATACTCATTCTTATAGCACGCTTAGGATCTTCTTTATTTATTACCATTTCTGCAAACTCTCCAAACGATATACTGGATTCTCCATCTGAGCAAAAATAGCATGTGCTAATATCTATCGGTGACTGATTACAAACTTCAATAGAAGGCTTTGCCCTGAATATCAATATGGGTTTTCCAGTTACCATATATTCGTTGATTAGTGAACTATATGTAGATATCATGGCATCAGAATATTCAAATGCTGTTCTATAATCAGATAAAGTATCTACAACACAGTTATTTGAGTTATTTAGTTCATTAGTAAAATAATCTATGAATTCTAAACTTTCAGGTGAACGATCCTTAACCATCGTACGCATTAAAGGATGCGGTCTCCAAATTAAGCCTAGATCATTTTTATTTAAAAAAGTATCTAATATAATCTCATGATTTCTTATTGCAAAATTATAACCATACTTTTCAGCCAAACTATAACCTTGTGTAAAGTAAGATAAATGAGTATTTAACAAAAACACTTTTTTATTTTTAAGCTTTTTCTCCCACTCCGTTGGAGCTTTAACAGATTTCATATTTATTATAGCATCTATTTTAGGAGATCCTGTTACTAGTAACTTATCTTGATTCACATGATAATTATTAACAAATATGTTTCTTGTAAATTTTGATTGAACAACTACCTTGTCTGCATTATGTATTGCAGAAGAGACATATTGAAAATCATGTTCCCCATATTTATAGCTACCATTCGTATAGTAAGGGCTATACACTAGGCATTTTGTATGTTTCTTTAATTCCCAAGAATAGTATTGGGGAGGTACAGTTGTCAAATTATTTGTATTATCATACGGGTTATGGATAAAAATCATTTCTGGTTTTTCTGATTCAAAATCATAATTTTCGAAGCTTATAGTTGGCACATATTCTGGATATCTGTCTAATTCATAATGCCATATAATATTTTCTAAGCCTTTTCCTATATCGGCATAGGGGATTGGAACCACAAATGCATCACAATAAGGGTCTTCATAAGCGGCGATCCATATGCTTTCTAGACTTGTCCACATATCTGCTTTATAAGGAAGAAATACCGCTTTATATCGGCAAATTCTTTGACTTATTATTTTAATACACTTTAATAATAGATTTTTAATGTTATAGATGAAATTTACATCAATTTCATTTTGTTCGTCTACACTTACTATCATGTCTTGTAAGATAAGTAGATCATTTAATTCCTCTAATTCATTAATATTATCCAAATAATTTACAATACCAGTAACAGCATCTTTACAATCTGTTATTAAAACTGGGTTAATATTGGAAATAAGATAATCCAATGCTTCTTCTATAGACAAAAGCAATGATAATATTTTATCTCTCTGCGATATATACATGTGTATCTCCTTTCACGATTGTGAAGAGCTTGCCTTCTATTCTATATATAGGGTTTTTCATTTTATATACAAAAAAACAATACCCAGTATTTTATGTGTAATGAGCTCACTGAGAAAAATTCTTATGAAAGGTAACCCACTGCTTGTAGATAACATTATATTCTATTTACCTGCTATAATGCAAGAATAATACATATGGGATTACAGGCATTTATATGTTTTGTATGGATGGTAGTACTAAGTCGCACACGGTAGTAAGTTTCTTATTAATAACTTAGCATACTGTTTTCATGTAATTATAAATGTAACTTATATTATGTCGGCATATTTTCTGAAAAATATTACAATGAACTGTAAAGAGAGAGCAAAATAAAGGAAACATGATGTTAGTATGCGGGTGTAGACTTACATCTTAGGGAATTATATGAATGGTATTAGAGAAGAATAAGCATGTAGTATTGTAAAAAATGAGGGGAAACAATGAAATAATAAAGAAAATTCAAAAGATTTAAAAATATTTAGTATATGCAGAAGATATTGAGCGTAGATACGCCACTTGCTAATCGATATATATGAAATAATCGAGTAGGAAGATAATCATTAATTGATTATCTGTCCTCTCACACCACCGTACGTATGGTTCCGTATACGGCGGTTCAATCTTATAATATGAGCTAACTGATATTGGTCTAGTAGCGATACTAGACACCCAACCAACTACCAACTGCTTCAGTTTTATCACTCTGTATGAGGTATTCACTCCCCAACTTCTTGATGTTAACTGTTTTAGTTTATCCTTTAACTTCTTTACTGAGATATGATGAGACTTAGCTTTGAATTGATGGCTAAATGTTTCATAGTAGAATCCAAACCCTAAATACTTAATTCCATTTAGCCTGTCTACTTTACTCTTTATTACATTTATCTTTAATCCCATCTTTTCTTCAATAAACTTCGTGACACTAGCCATAACTCTGTTTGCTGCTTTCTCGCTTTTTGTGACTATGATGCAATCATCTGCATCTCTAGTAAAGTTAATTCCTCTTGCTTCGAGTTCCTTATCTATTTCATTTAGCAGACTTTAACCCATAAGATTGCGCCCATGCTGGGCGCACATATAAAAGAAGTGCTACACTATAAGTGCAACACTCCTTTATTTAAAGAATAAATTGTTGATAAAATTATCTTAATAAAGATAAAACACCCTGTGTAGACTGGTTAGCCTGAGCAAGCATGGACTGAGCAGCCTGCTGAAGGATATTATCCTTTGAGTACTTAACCATCTCTTTAGCCATATTAACATCACGAATACGGGATTCAGAAGCCTGTAAGTTTTCAGAAGTGTTATCAGCATTAGCAATTGTATGCTCTAAACGGTTTTGAACAGCACCTAAATCAGATCTCCATTCAGAAACTGTTTCTAATGCGTTATTAACAACATCAATGTAACCAGAGATTGTAGTAGATGCAGTTGCAGGAGTCTTAGATGCAGTCTCAATGTTATCACCTAAATCCTGAATTAGTAATGTTGTAGCATCAACATCATGCATTTGCACTTTCACTGAATTCTGACCATTATTTGCACCAACCTGGAAATTATATGTCTTGTCGCTGGAAAGCAATTTTTGTGTATTGAATTCTGTTTCATCACCAATTCTTGTAATTTCTTCTGCTAATTGTTTAATTTCTTTAGCAATTGCTCCACGATCAACAGTTACATTCGTATCATTGGAAGCTTGAACTGTTAATTCACGCATTCTTTGTACGATACTGTGAACTTCATTCAAAGCACCTTCTGCTGTCTGAATTAAAGAAATACCATCTTGAGCATTAGCAGAACCCTGATCTAAACCACGAATTTGACCTCTCATTTTTTCAGAAATAGAAAGACCAGCCGCATCATCGCCTGCGCGGTTAATTCTGTAGCCAGAAGATAACTTCTCACTAGATTTTGCTAAGTTTCCTGTTGTAATACCTAACTGTCTGTTAGTATTCGCAGATGTCATATTGTGTTGAATAATCATAATTTTTTTCCTCCTTGAATTTTCAGTAGCATCCATGCCACCGATATTTATTATTTCTATCCAGTAAAAGCATTTGCTTTACTTATCCTATATATCGAATAAAAATACAATAAAGTTAATAGCATTTTTTTATAATTTTTCTGTATTTTTTTAACCTGGTTTTCTTGTTTATTTTCTTTTGTCCATAAAATAAGAATCCTCTAATTGAACACCATTCATACTCTTATAATAATTTGATGTCATCTGGTTATTTAAACGAAACCTTTTAATTTTCTCTCGCTCTTGTCTTACATATGCCTCAAAACTCACTTTACTTTTTCCCTCTAAATCTTGAATTTCTTTACCAAGTGTGATTACTGCCTGATTGATTTGGGTAATTTGTTGAACAATATCGCTGTTAGCTTTCACTGAGCCAGCTTCACCTATTTGCTCCATAAATTCCTCATATTCATCATTAAATTTTGTAAGCTTTAATATTAATTCTTCTTTTTCTTTCATATATTCACCAAAAAAATCTAAATCACTTTCGTTAGTAAAAATTAACTCTTCTTGTGCTTTTACCAGATGTAAAATAGTTTGTAAGCACTCCTTCTTCCTGTCTAAAATGTCTTTTAGGTTAAGAAGTTCTTCGTATCTCATGAAGCCTCCTTCCAAATTTTACAAAATTATTCACTAAAATAGCCATAGCCGTCATAATAAATAAGATTTTATTATCTCTTTTATCATAACGGCTCTATGCTAGTTACTGAACATATAAATTGTTTTTTTTCATAACTTCTTTCCATGTATCTCGCATCTGCCTAATATAGTCAAGAGCCTCTTCTAATACTTCTTTGTCCTTCTTAATATTGGCATCAATTAATCTACGATAAATGTAGTCATAAACAATTTCGAACTCTTCTGCGATTGCATATTTAAAGTCTAAAGTTGATCGAAGTTCCGTAATAATTCGTTGCGCCTTTAGTAAATTTTCATTTACTTTCTCTAAATCATCTTGTTCTAAACCATATAATGCTTTATTACAAAACTTTATTGCTCCCTCATAAAGCATCAATGTTAGTTCAGCTGGAGAAGCTGTATTTATCTTAGTTCCTTGATATATACTTGCTGCATTTTGAGCCATATTAAATTCCTCCTACTTATCCATCTTTTACAAGCCCAACATACTAGATAACTGGCTAGACTGAGAATTTAACTTACTCATAGCAGTCTCCATTGCCGAGAACTGCTTATAGTAACGATTTTCCATCTCTTTTAATTTCTTTTCTAACGTTGTCAAATCCTTTTTATAACGGGTTTCTAATTGATTCATTTCTTTGTCATTATAGATGGTTAAAGCACTGCTTAACGAAGTACTTCTCATCTTATCAGAAATATCTTGATAAAGGTTGTCTGCCAATTTTGATAGAACTTGCATTACTTCATCAGGATTTTCTGTCAGTGCTTTTTTTAACTTATCAGTACTACCTGCATATAGAGCATCCTCACTATCTCCTGCTATATGCAAAAGTCCCTTTTCGGTATAATCTCCTGTTACTATTCCAAACGACGACAATGATAAACTCTTACCATTCACAGATATGCTTCCTGCCATATTAGATCGCATAGATGATAAAACACCACTTAACTTATCATCGCGACGTAATAAGGAGTCTTTAATTTTTTGCTCCCATTTCTCGATCTGATCATCTGTCATGGACTCTTTCTCATCGTCTGTCAAGGGATCATATCCTTTAGAGGATGTTGCATTATATAAGGTATTCATCTCTTGTAAGAGTTCATTGTATCCTTTCACAAAATTACGAATCATATCATATACAGCATCAATATCATTCGATACAGTTAAGGATACTGTTTCAGAACCTTCCGTTACAGAATGCAATTCAAATGTTATACCATTTACTGTTATTGCATTGGAACTTGCCTCCAATATTGCACCGTTATATTCAATTTCACTATCCTGAGCATTGACTACATTAACGCCAAAATCAGATGTATAAGAACCTGTTCCATCCTTTGTAATTGAGCCAATTCCAAGGCGCTTTAACCCGTCTGTATTAATCTTATCTGTATCTGTTGGGATTGAGTCCGCTGCTAGCACTCCACTAGTACCGAACACCCCTTCCAAAACCTTAAAGTATGGACTATCTTTTAACTCCTTTGATACATTTTCTTGATCATCTTGTGATGGATTATATTGTGATGACAGTTCTTTTTGCTGTTTCTGATAGAATGATACAAATTTATTTCTTTCTGCCTCTATGGCTGCTTCTCTGGCTTTTTTTATAGCAACTTTTTTATCTTCATCAGTCATTGTATCATTAAATTCAGATTCAGCTTTAGCCTCTGCCTTATCGGCAGCCTCTTTTCCACTTAATATCTTATTTTCATCAGCAACTCCAGTATTGGCTTGTTCTAATAATTTTCCAAGTGTAACATCATTTCCGAATAGTTTTTTTAAGGATTCTTCTTTATAAAATTCATTCAATTTTGATGATGTATTATCTATGTCTGTTCCAGCTGGCTTATAAAACTTACTCAAATCACCTATAAGTTTATTACCTATAAATTCCATTAACTTCTTGCCCGCAGCTTGTCCTGCAGTACTTTCTTTTCCATATTTCAAATATTCATCGATAGCTTTATCCATATCGATTCTTGTGGCACCATCCGTACTACTATAACCCAAAATATCTCGCAGCGCATTTCTTTCATTTGATATACTTACAGTTTTTGATGTTATTTCAAATGTATTATTTTTTCCGCTCTCCTTTGAACTAAGAAACAATCGCTTCTGAGTAGCATCATAGCTTGCACTTAACCCCGCATTTTTTGCTGCTTGTACAAAATCAGTTAAGGTTGTATTCTCAGTGACATAAAGGTTTGCAGTTGTTGTTCCCTTAATTTCAATTACGGTCTCTTTCCCTGCTACGACCTCGAATCCTAATTCTGTTAGTTTAGTACTGCCTTTTACCTCAATATCAGGTAGCTTATTACCATCTCCGAGATCCAGAGAAGAATCCAACTTCTTACTTGTCACATATTGAGCACTCGCGAGCTCATTAACCTTTAACCGATAGGAGCCAGTAGCTGCTCCTGCTCCTGCCTTTACCGTAACCTTACTTTCATTGGAAGAGACAGCCTTTTTCGTTGCATAGCTACCTTGCGATTTGATTTTTGATAACGATCCTGTATAGAACTTATAAATTTTAGAGTTCATATCTTTCCAGATATCTTTTTTCCATTGTAATTTAGTAAGTTTATTATCGATTTTTGTCTTTTTTAAACTTTGAGCGTTCATTAACTCTTTAACGATTGCATCTGTATCCATGTTAGATGCAATACCTGATAAACGTATCGGCATATTTTAGATCCTCCTTATCTTTTTTCGTCAACGAGTAATCCCGCCATCTCCCACATCTTCTCCACCATATCAAGAATTTTTTCTGGTGGAACCTCTCGCAATACCTCATCAGTTTGTGTATCAATTATCTTAATTGATATACTTTTGGTAGGTTCGTGGTAAGAAAACTCGCATCTTGTCTGTGTATACTTCAATGCATCATTTGCTTTATCGACTGCTGACTTAATCTGCTTCTCTTTCGAAAGATTATTAATCTCGTTATTCGGCATGTTCATTCCATCTAATGATGATTTTTTCTGAATTGGTGATACCGTTGCAGTTCCCGATTTCCCTGCCGTAGGGGTCATTACCGGTGACTCTGCGTAAT
>JAEWEO010000306.1 GCA_023389295.1 Bacillota bacterium | reverse complement strand
ATTAATCTTGGTGTTATCGATTATTTACATAAACCCGTAGAGAAAGAGAAAATCGTATTAGTATTAAAAAGAGCAATGGAATCCATTGATGCAAAGAGATTAAAGAGAAGTAACGATTTATTGATTCGTGAAAGATTAGAAACCGTTGTACCGATTATCGAAAATGGACTGATCTATCATATATTGTTTCAAGAAAATTTTAAGGATGAGGTTGATAATTTTAAAAATTTACTTGGACTGAAAGAAAACTATGGATATATGCTTGTTTTGGTTTGTGGTGATGAGCAAAAAGGCAATGACATGTCCAATGCGGTTGGTACAAGTATACGTTTACAGGATAGATACTTAGAAACCAGAGAATTTATTAAGGAATATTTTAATGGAATCGTTGGAGCTGTTATGGCTAATAGAATCCCAGTGTTTGTTCCCTATCAGGACAAGAAGCTGGAATATGATAAAAGAATCCAAATTATTGACCACGCTAGAGAGTTATCTCGTAAGTTAAAACATCAATTGGGTATTTGTTTTCGAATAGGGATAGGAAGTGTAAAAAGCATACATGATTCCATGCTGTCCTATAATGAGGCTTTAAAATCTTTAATTCAAACTACGGGAAGGGTAGCTCATGTATATGATTTGCCGCTGGTTTGTGATTATGAAGACAATTACCCGATCGATATTGAAAAGTCTTTGTTTAATGCGATTAGTGACGGCAATTTAAATGAGACCATTACAATGGCAGGGCGTTTCTTCGATTGGATGACAGAAAATTATCCGAACTGTTTCATGGACATCAAGTTAAAGTGTTTAGAATTTATCTTATGGGCGGAACATATAGCATATGAAAACGGAGGTTTAACTTATCATTTTCGTTCCAGGCAGGAATATTTACCGAATATGATTGAATTTGAAGATTATAGTGTATTAAAGAACTGGTTTATTGAAAAAATTTCTACTGCGTGTAGGAATATTATAACAATAAAGCAAAGACGTTCCAAAAATGTAATTAAGGTAGCCAAAAAGTATATAGAGGACCATTATAACAAAGATATTTCTCTTGATGACGTTTCTAGAGTAGTGGATGTCAGTCCATATTATTTTAGTAAAATTTTCAAAGAACAGACAGGTAAGAATTTTATTGATTATTTAACAAATCTAAGAATTGAAATGGCCAAAAAGTTATTGATTAAATCTGAAATGAGTATGAAAGAAATATGCGCTAGCATTGGTTATTCCGATCCAAATTATTTTAGTCGTTCTTTTAAGAGAAATGTAGGGGTCACTCCTACAGAATTTAAGGAGGGGAAATTTAATTGAAGAAATTACTTCTTATAATTTTACTCCTTTTCTCTAGCTTTTTTTACAGTTGTGCAGATAAAAAGGAAGAGGTTGCAGATAATGCATTACAGGATACGAATAAGATAAAGATAGGTATGAGCTTTGATTCTTTTGTTATCGAACGATGGCAGCGGGACCGGGATGTTTTTGTATCAACAGCAAAGGAGTTGGGTGCTACGGTTAATGTTCAGAATGCCAATGGAAATGTAGAAGAGCAGATTTCTCAAATTGAATATTTTATATCAAAAAAAATGGATGCGATTGTAATTGTTAGCACCGATTCAATAAAACTGAAAGATGTTGTTGTGAAAGCAAAGGATGCAGGAATAAAAATTATCGCATATGATCGTTTAATCAATCATGCAGATGTGGATTTGTACATATCCTTTGACAATGTAGCAGTCGGAAGGATGATGGCGGAGGCGTTAATCGATTATGGTTTTAATCATAAAAAGATTTTAATGATTGGTGGACCTACAACGGATCATAATGTTTCTATGGTAGAGACGGAATTTAAAGAAATCATGGATAAGAATGGTATAGAGGTTATTGGTAGAATACATGCCGATGGTTGGAAACCGGAGCTTGCAGGTGATTATATGAATGAGAACGATAAATTACTGGATCAAGTAGATGCGATTATGTGTGGAAATGACCGTTTGGCAAGTCAAGTAGTATATGCACTCTCCGAACGTAGATTAGCCGGTAAAATACAAGTTGTGGGGCAGGATGCAGATTTGGAAGCCTGTCAAAGAATTGTGGAGGGGACACAACTAATGACGGTATATAAGCCGGTAGAAAAGTTGGCACAAACAGCGGCGGAATACACGATCAAATTAATAAATGGTGAAAAGCTGGAACAGATACAAACAATTGATGATGGCACTTATACCGTTCCTT
This sequence comes from Bacillota bacterium, assembly GCA_023389295.1. Taxonomy (GTDB): domain Bacteria; phylum Bacillota; class Clostridia; order Lachnospirales; family Lachnospiraceae; genus Mobilitalea. The sequence goes on along the minus strand of JAEWEO010000306.1, from coordinate 2,864 downwards.
ATGTTGCATTAGAGGTAATAGCGGTAGATGCTAATAATATGGAAGAGGTTATTATCGATAGCGGTTTCCATTTAAAGGAGGATGTCTATTTAAATGAACCGGATAAGATGCCAAAATAAATTAAGTGAATCACAATATAATTAGTTTTGTACATGTTTAAATATGATATTTTTCATCTGGATAATTTTGAGAATGATTAGCGATAATATAAAATAATGCTAGTCATTCTTTTTTGCGCAATATGCATAACAAAAATTTACTAATAGTAACAATCATATACTAATTTCTTTGTGATATATTATATATGTAGTATATGTAATACATATTGCTTAATCAAAGTATCAAAAAGACTGTAGTATAATTAAAACTACACAAAAAAACTATAAGGGAGGCATTTTATGAAAAGAAAGATTTTAACAATTCTACTCGTAACAGTTATGCTAGTTTCATTTCTTGCAGGATGCAATAGTACAACAGGTACTTCAGGTAAGAAGACCGGTAAGCTAATCGGTGTTGCGATGCCTACAAAGGATCTGCAGCGTTGGAACCAAGATGGTTCAAATATGGAAAAACAGCTAAAGGATGCTGGGTATGAGGTTGACTTACAATATGCTAACAATGATGTTCAGACACAAGTTTCTCAGATTGAGAATATGATTTCCAATGGATGCAAGGTATTAGTAATCGCTTCTATTGATGGAGATTCTTTGGGAACTGTACTAGCTCAGGCTAAAAAATCTGATATTCCCGTAATCGCTTATGACCGCTTAATTATGAACTCTGATGCAGTAACATATTATGCAACCTTTGATAACTATATGGTAGGAACAAAGCAGGGAGAATATATCAAAGAAAAATTAGATCTTGATAATGCAGCAGGTCCTTTTAACCTTGAAATATTTACCGGAGATCCTGGTGATAACAATGCCAAGTTCTTCTATGGTGGAGCTATGGATGTATTAAAGCCCTATGTTGATTCTGGTAAGCTTGTTGTAAAATCCGGCTCCGTTGATTTTGAAAAAGTTGCTACTGCAGAATGGTCAACAGAAAAAGCACAATCTAGAATGGATGCCATTATTGCTTCTTATTATGCAGATGGAACGAAATTAGACGCTGTTCTTTGCTCCAATGACTCAACTGCTCTTGGTGTTACCAATGCACTTTCTGCAGCTTATACCGGTGAGTGGCCAATCATTACTGGTCAAGATTGTGATAAAGCAAATGTTAAAAATATGCTTGCTGGAAAACAATCCATGTCAATCTTTAAGGACACACGTGATTTAGCATCTCAGGTTGTTAAAATGGTAGATTCCATTATGAAGGGTGAAGAAGCGCCGATTAATGATACCAAGAGCTACGATAACGGTAAGGGAATCGTTCCTTCCTATCTATGCGAACCTGTATTTGCAGATGCAAATAATTACAAAGAATTACTCATCGATTCCGGATATTATACAGAAGATGACTTAAAGTAATCATAGTCTGATTGTTATATCAATGACGTGGTAACACACAGTTATTAAAACACACGGCAGGCGGGATCAGCTCCCGCCTGTTTCTTTCAAGGTTCTTAAAATAAAAGTCGTAAAATTTCATGAAAGAGTAAGCAAAAGTAGTTAAAAAAGGGAGGGATAGCGTTGGCAAACATTTTGCTGGAAATGAGAAATATTACGAAAACGTTCCCTGGTGTAAAGGCACTTGATAATGTGAATTTACAAGTGGAGGAGGGAGAGATTCATGCGCTAGTCGGAGAAAACGGTGCAGGAAAATCAACCTTAATGAATGTATTAAGTGGTATCAATCCTTATGGCACCTACGAAGGAGATATCATTTACAATAATAAGGTATGTAAATTCACAAGTATTAAGGATAGTGAAAGATTAGGTATCGTAATCATTCATCAAGAATTGGCACTTGTTCCATATATGACCATAGGGGAAAATATGTTTTTAGGAAATGAGCGCGGGCCGTCCTATGCCATTAATTGGAGTGAGACCTATGGAAAAGCAGATGAATTATTACGATTTGTTGGATTAGATGAGTCATCAAGAACGCTTATAAAGGATATCGGTATTGGTAAGCAGCAGATGGTAGAGATCGCGAAAGCATTAGCGAAGAAAGCAAAACTATTAATATTAGACGAACCCACTTCTTCATTAAATGAAACAGATTCTAAGGCATTATTAGAACTTTTAAAGACGTTTCAACGTGAGGGTATGACCTCCATCCTTATATCACATAAGCTAAATGAGGTATCCTATGTTGCTGATAAAATTACGATTCTTCGGGACGGTTCTACGATCGAAACCTTAGATAAGAAAATGGATGATTTCTCGGAAGCACGAATTATCAAAGGTATGGTAGGAAGGGATATGACCGTTCGATTTCCAAAAAGAGAACATAGTCGTAGTAACGAAAAGGTAATGGAAGTAAATCACTGGACAGTACACCATCCGCTCAATACCGAACGCAAAGTAGTAAATGATGTGAGTTTTTATGTAAATCGCGGTGAAGTGATAGGGATTGCAGGTTTAATGGGTGCAGGGCGAACAGAACTTGCAATGAGTATTTTTGGTAATTCCTATGGCTGCAATATTTCAGGAAATATTAAGCTTTTTGGAAAAGATGTAAATCTTCGCTCAGTAAAAGAGGCGATCGAAAATAAGCTTGCCTATGTAACAGAAGATCGTAAGGATAATGGACTTATTTTAAGCAATTCATTAAGTGTTAATACTTCGCTGGCAAGTTTAGATAAGGTAAGTAAACGAGGAGCGATTGATAACGATAAAGAACTTCAAGTGGCCGATGAATTCAAAGAGAAATTAAAAATAAAGTGTTCCTCGGTGGAACAATCCGTTGGAAAC
>JAEWEO010000110.1 GCA_023389295.1 Bacillota bacterium | reverse complement strand
ATACCGATATCACTACCTAACATAATTATATATCTCCTTTCCTTCTCATGCCCCTGCATGAATCAGTAACTTTTCTCTTTTTTAAAGTATGATTTCCAATTTTTCTATTTAAAATTATATTAATTGTCTTTTATATTCTCTTCCAAACTTCAGCAACTTAAACATATACGATTATATTATATATGGTTTTCATGGAATTTTCAAAGGAAATTTTCAAAATATATAAATATCTACAATTTTCTCCCTTGTCAGAAAATGGAAATCATATATTTCAACAATATTGCTTGTAATATCCAAGAAAGATGTACAATTAATATCATTTTTCTATAAACTAATTGTTATGTTCTAAAACTTATTGGAGAGTCATTTATGCAAGTTAGGCAGTCTCTTCCATTTCCTTCCTTTACAAGAACTATCTTATTATATATCGTCAACTTTCTTCAATTTATAAAGATATTCTATGGGTAAATGCGAAGTATTTTTTACTATTCGATTTCTTTTATTATCATTGTTTTAATCTTACGGAACGAACTTTCCTACTAAAAAAAGCCTAAATTCTTTTGCAAGAATTTAGGCTTTTTATATACTATCTTAATTATTCGATAATTGTAGCAACCTTACCGGAACCAACAGTTCTACCACCCTCACGGATAGCGAAACCTAAACCTTGTTCCATAGCGATTGGATGAATTAATTCTATATTCATCTCGATGTTATCGCCAGGCATACACATTTCAACACCTTCAGGAAGATTACATACGCCAGTTACGTCAGTTGTTCTGAAATAGAACTGAGGTCTGTAGTTATTGAAGAAAGGAGTATGACGTCCACCTTCTTCTTTTGTTAATACGTAAACCTGAGCTGTGAATTTCTTATGGCATTTGATTGAGCCGGGTTTGCAAAGAACCTGTCCTCTTTCGATTTCGTTTCTTTGAACACCACGAAGAAGTGCACCAATGTTATCACCAGCTTGAGCTTCATCAAGAAGCTTTCTGAACATTTCGATACCGGTACATACAACTTTACGAGTCTCTTCTTTAATACCAACGATTTCAACTTCTTCAGATACATGAAGAACACCACGCTCTACACGGCCAGTAGCAACAGTACCACGACCAGTAATGGAGAATACGTCTTCGACAGGCATTAAGAAAGGCTTATCTGTCTCTCTCTGAGGATCCGGAATCCAGCTATCAACTGCTTCAAATAACTCAAGAATCTTGTCACCCCAAGGGCCGTTAGGATCTTCAAGAGCCATAAGAGCTGAACCTTGGATGATAGGAGTATCATCGCCAGGGAATTCATACTCAGTTAATAAATCTCTGATTTCCATCTCAACTAACTCAAGAAGCTCAGGATCATCAACCATATCACACTTGTTCATAAATACTACGATATAAGGAACACCTACCTGACGGGAAAGTAAGATGTGCTCTTTTGTCTGAGCCATAACACCGTCAGTAGCAGCAACTACAAGGATAGCACCGTCCATCTGTGCAGCACCAGTAATCATGTTCTTTACGTAGTCAGCATGTCCAGGACAGTCAACGTGAGCGTAGTGTCTAGCTTTAGACTCATACTCAACGTGAGATGTTGATATTGTGATTCCTCTTGCTTTCTCTTCCGGAGCCTTATCAATCTTATCAAATGCTACAACTTCACCAGTTCCAAGTCTTTCATGAAGAGTTTTGGTAATAGCTGCTGTAAGAGTTGTTTTACCATGATCTACGTGACCGATGGTACCGATATTACAATGTGGTTTGTTTCTTGTAAATTTAGCCTTTGCCATTTTACAACGTCCTCCTTTAATATTAAATGCTTATAAGCAAATGAATTATGCCCCAAAGAAATCCGATATGTCTTTCTCGAAAAAGGGCTTGTTTATATATTGCCTCATATGCCCTATTATATTTCAACTTAGAAATATTTTCAAGCAAAAGAATTGATATACCAATTTTTTTATTATTGGATAACTACAAGATAAGTAAATGTTTCCTTCTTCTTGTAGTATCCTGTATTTCAAGTTAAATTATTTAGTTTTTCCACTAAGCACTTTCTCTTGAACATTCTTCGGAACCGCTTCGTAGGATGAGAAGAACATGGAATAAGCACCACGACCCTGAGTCTTAGAACGAAGGGTTGTAGAATATCCAAACATCTCAGACAACGGAACGAAACCTCTGATTAACTTAGTACCGTTCAGATCTTCTGTACCCTCGATACGACCACGACGGGAGCTGATATCACCGATAACATCACCCATGTAATCTTCAGGAACAGTAACTTCTACTCTCATGATAGGCTCAAGAAGTACGGCACCAGCTTTGTGCATCGCATCCTTGAATGCCATGGAACCGGCAATCTTGAACGCCATTTCACTGGAGTCAACTTCATGGTAAGAACCATCGTAGCAAGTAGCTCTGATACCAAGTACCGGATATCCACCAAGAACACCGGCTTTGGTTGCCTCTTGAATACCTGCATCAACTGCTGGAATGTATTCCTTAGGAATAGCACCACCACTAATTGCATTAACGAATTCATAGGTCTTCTCTGCGTTAGCATCCATAGGCTCGAAGCGAACCTTACAATGACCGTACTGACCACGACCACCGGACTGTTTTGCATATTTGCTATCAACTTCAACAGTCTTAGTAAAGCTTTCTTTGTAAGCAACCTGAGGAGCACCAACGTTAGCTTCTACCTTAAACTCACGAAGAAGTCTGTCAACAATAATCTCAAGGTGTAACTCACCCATACCAGCGATAATTGTCTGACCAGTTTCTTCATTGGTATAAGTCTTAAATGTAGGATCTTCTTCAGCAAGTTTTGCTAAAGCTTCACCCATCTTATCCTGACCAGCTTTTGTCTTAGGCTCGATGGAAACTTCAATAACAGGTTCCGGGAATTCCATAGACTCAAGAATTACAGGATTTTTTTCATCACAAATGGTATCACCAGTTGTTGTAATTTTTAAACCAACTGCTGCAGCGATATCACCGGAGTAAACCTTCTCAAGGTCTTCTCTCTTGTTCGCATGCATCTGTAGAATACGACCAACACGTTCCTTCTTGTTCTTTGTAGAGTTTAATACGTAAGAACCAGAATTCAATGTACCGGAATATACTCTAAAGAATGCCAATTTACCAACGAATGGATCGGCCATAATCTTAAATGCTAAAGCTGCGAAAGGTTCTTCATCAGAAGACTTTCTGTGAATTTCATTACCTTCTTCATCAACACCTTTAATATCTTCGATGTCGGTAGGAGCAGGCATGAACTCGATAACTGCATCCAATAACTTCTGAACGCCTTTATTTCTGTAAGCAGAACCACATAGTACAGGAATAATCTGTACATTAATTGTAGCTCTTCTTAAAGCTGCTTTTAATTCAGCTGTTGTAGGCTCTTCACCTTCTAAGAACTTCTCAATCAAATCATCATCTGTCTCACAAATGGATTCAATCATAGCTGCTCTGTATTCTTCAGCAAGATCCTTCATATCATCGGGAACATCGGTTATCTCAATGTCTTCACCCTTATCATCTTTATAATAATAAGCTTTCATTTCGAATAAGTCGATTACACCCTTAAAGGTATCCTCTTTACCGATTGGCAACTGTAACGGAACAGGATTTTTACCCAATCTGGTTCTGATCATCTTAACAACATTGAAAAAGTCCGCACCGGAAATGTCCATCTTATTAACGAATGCCATTCTAGGTACGTTATATTTATCTGCTTGACGCCATACTGTCTCAGACTGAGGCTCAACGCCACCTTTTGCACAGAATACACCAACCGCACTATCAAGTACACGTAAAGAACGCTCAACCTCAACGGTAAAGTCTACGTGTCCAGGAGTATCAATGATGTTGACACGATGCTCTAAAGCACCGGGCATTTTCTTGTGTTCAAGCTCTTGAGTCCAATGACATGTTGTCGCCGCTGATGTGATGGTAATACCACGCTCTTGTTCCTGCTCCATCCAGTCCATGGTAGCAGTACCTTCGTGAGTATCTCCAATTTTGTAGTTAACACCGGTATAGTACAATATACGCTCGGTAAGTGTTGTCTTACCAGCATCAATATGCGCCATAATACCGATATTTCTAGTCCTATCTAACGGATATTCTCTTCCTGCCAAGGATAATTCCTCCTTAATTCTTGTCAAGTGAATTCTACAACAAGTGATAAATGCGTTATAGCTTACTAATTCTAATAATGTAGATAAGTTTGCTAATTAACATTAATCACTTGTAAGAAGATTCATCTTGAATTCAAAAAGAATGATATAAATCATTTCTTCAATATCATGTGTTCTATAGTTAGTAGTTATGATAAAATCATCTTACCATCTATAATGTGCAAATGCCTTATTAGATTCTGCCATCTTATGCATATCTTCTTTTTTCTTTATAGATGCACCGGTATTGTTTGCTGCATCCATAATCTCATTTGCAAGTCTCTCCTGCATTGTCTTCTCGCCTCTTTTACGAGTATATAGAGTAATCCAACGAAGAGCAAGTGTTTGTCTTCTTTCAGGTCTAACTTCAATCGGTACCTGGTATGTTGCACCACCGATACGTCTAGCCTTTACTTCAAGTACAGGCATGATATTATTCATAGCCTCTTCGAATACCTCAACGGCATCCTTTCCGGTTTTATCCGCAATTCTTTCAAATGCACCGTAAACGATCTTCTGGGCTGTTCCCTTCTTACCGTCAAGCATAATGTTATTGATGAGTTTTGTTACAACTTTACTGTTGTACAACGGATCCGGTAACACATCTCTTTTTGCTATATGTCCTTTTCTAGGCACGTTTCTTCCCTCCTTAACGATACTTAACGAACATTACATTCGTCAGCCAATTAATTCATCGGTACTCACAGACATAATCTGTGATCGTGCTCAGTTTAACTTTATTTTCCACATGTGAAACAATTCACTTTAACCTGTAACCCACAGAAATACAAATCAAAATGGAAACAAAAAATTAATCCGGCACTTTAACCTTGTTACATTACGAATTAAATTCAACTCATAAGCACTGAATTAGTAATTTAATTATTTTTTAACCGGTTTCGGTCTCTTAGCACCGTACTTGGAACGTGCCTGTCTTCTCTTAGCAACGCCTGCAGTATCAAGTGTACCTCTGATGATGTGATAACGAGTACCAGGTAAGTCCTTTACTCTACCACCTCTGATCAGAACAACGCTATGCTCCTGAAGGTTGTGTCCTTCACCAGGGATATAGCTTGTAACTTCGATTCCGTTTGACAAACGAACTCTGGCGATCTTACGAAGCGCTGAGTTAGGCTTTTTAGGAGTAGCTGTTCTAACTGCTGTACAAACACCTCTCTTCTGAGGAGCGGATACATCAGTAGCCTTCTTGTTTAAGGAGTTAAATCCTTTCTGTAAAGCAGGAGAATTTGACTTCTTCTCAATCGTTTGTCTTCCTTTTCTTACTAGCTGGTTAAATGTGGGCATTAATTTTTCACCTCCTGAAAATTATTAGCTACAAGACAAATTATCATTCAACTTTAATCAAATATCGTGATAACGCTTGTAATTACGTTGAATTCTGTGGTTTTATCGGGCTATTGTTGATACAATATAAGCATCAACAAAAAGCGCATAAAAAATACATTGCATGCAGGAATCTGCACGCTAAATGATTATATATTTTTGCACGTTACTTGTCAAGAACTTTTTTTCTACGACTGTTATAGTAAAAATGCATAAATAATAATAATTTATATACTTTTTGCTAAAGTTCTTCTTCTATGATTTCTTGAATGTTTCTTCCTAATATAGTAAGATATTACATAGTATCACTTCTCTAATCTATATTGATGACATATAATTTCTTTTACAATGCAACGCTTTAATTAGATAGATATATAATAGGAAGAAACTAACACTTAATTGCCCAAAGCAGATGGAGGTACCTATGAAAGATATGGCACTATAGCAAAAAAACTCGCAGTAAATTCCTTCACTTGTCCGAAAATAAAGAAGAAGTTGTCATAAGAAATACTTCCATAACAAATGAGTTGGTGCGATGAATTCTACAATTTGGTTCAGGTGTCAAAGTTGAAAAGTCCTTTACATCTTAGAGACAAAATTTTACAAACACTTGAAGAAAGCCTTCGTTTATATCAATAATTTACATCAATAATTTTCTTTGCTTTTTATGCAAAAATCATTTGAATAAAAGTATTATATAAATTTATAAATATCCAATTGACATTATTAACCATTCAGAGTATAATATAACAAATCTTTATATTAAGATTGAAATAATATGATGAAACCGTTGAGTAAGAGGAGTAGATATTGACTTGTTATTTTTCAGAGAGTTGCAGGTGGTGCGATTGCAGCAATAACACAGTATTGAATGGACTTACGAGGGTGGGAAGAAAGACTTATGTCGAGTAATGCCCAACGGAATCTCCATCCGTTAACAAGGGAGCATATATGTTAGTATATGGAATAAGTGGGTGCATTGCACCAAACCGGGTGGTACCGCAGAAGCATAATCAGCTTTTGTCCCAGTAGAAATACTGTGACAAAGGCTTTTTTTATACCCAAAAACAATTATCATTTTGAAAGGAGAATTAATTATGCACAAAAAAGTTCCACACAGACTTTATCTATCCGAGGATCAAATGCCAAAACAGTGGTACAATTTACGTGCGGACATGAAAGAGCAGCCCGCGCCTTTACTTCACCCCGGTACACTAAATCCGGTTACAAAAGAGGACTTATATCCTATCTTTTGTGAGCAGCTTGCAAAGCAAGAATTAGATTCGACCACCAGATATATTGATATTCCCGAAGAAGTACAAGAATTCTATAAAATGTACCGTCCTTCTCCCTTAGTACGTGCCTACAATCTTGAAAAAGCCCTTGGGACTCCTGCAAAAATTTATTATAAATTTGAAGGCAACAATACCTCCGGAAGCCACAAGTTAAATTCCGCAATCGCCCAAGCTTACTATGCTAAGGAACAGGGGTTAGCCGGCCTCACTACGGAAACAGGTGCCGGACAATGGGGTACCGCCCTGGCTGAAGCATGCTCCTACTATAATCTTCCGTTAACGGTATATATGGTTAAGGTGTCTTATGAGCAGAAGCCCTATCGGAAATCTGTTATGCAAACCTTTGATGCCACTATTATCCCCAGCCCCAGTAACACTACACAGGTTGGCTCTATGCTTCTTAGCAAAGATCCAACGACTGGTGGAAGTCTTGGATGCGCGATCTCAGAGGCTGTGGAAAAGGCGACTACTTCACCCAACCACCGTTATGTTCTTGGCTCTGTATTAAATCAGGTTTTACTTCATCAATCGGTGATCGGTTTAGAGTCAAAAACGGCTCTAGAACAGCTTGATGAATATCCAGACATCGTCATCGGCTGTGCAGGCGGTGGTTCCAACCTTGGAGGGCTTATCGCTCCGTTTATGCAAGATAAGCTAACCAGTAAAAATAATCCTAGAATAATTGCTGTAGAACCGGCTTCATGTCCTTCCTTTACACGTGGAAGATATGCTTATGATTTTTGTGATACCGGCAAGGTCACTCCGCTTGCAAAAATGTACACCTTGGGTAGTGGCTTTATTCCCTCGGCAAACCACGCCGGTGGTTTAAGATATCACGGGATGTCTCCTATCCTATCCAAATTGTATCATGATGGATATATGGAAGCAGTCTCTGTAGAACAGACTAAGGTTTTCGAGGCCGCAGTTTTCTTCGCTAAACAAGAGACCATATTACCGGCTCCGGAATCTGCTCATGCGATCCGTGCAGCCATAGATGAGGCCCTCAAATGCAAAGAAACAGGTGAAGCTAAGACCATATTATTTGGTCTTACCGGAACCGGTTACTTTGATATGTCAGCATATAACGCCTACTTAAATAAGACCATGACAGATTACATCCCAACGGATGAGGATTTACAAAAGGGCTTTGAGGAAATGCCTCAGGTACCTGAACGCTAACTTAGTATTCTTGGTGGGAAGAATAAAATAGATGCACGAAAGGAGTTGCCGATTAAAACGGTCAACTCCTTTCTTCTATAATCTCCCTTAGCTAATCGCAAAACCTTTCTTATTATGCAATTTAAGATTTTACCTTTATGCCTTATTTTTTTCTTCCGCTGTTAACCTGCGAAGCTCAAACGTTAAGAATACAGCTGTAATTAAGAAGGAAACACCATCCGCAATAGGCCCAGCCATTAGAATACCGTTAAGTTCAAAAACAGAAGACATAATTAAAATTAACGGGATCAATAAAATAACTTGTCTGGTCAAGGTGAGAAACAACGAAACCTTTGGTTTACCGGCTGCCTGGAAGTATAAAGATCCAATAATCTGAGTTCCAATGAGGGGAAGAAGTAGCATCCAAATACCAATTGCATGCGCACCGAACTCTCGTAGCTCAGCTTCCTTACCAAAAATACCAATTAAAGCTACCGGAAATGTCCTTGTAACAATATAGCCTAAGGTTGCTATTAATGTTGCAGATAGAATTGCTTTCCACAAAGTTTCCTTCATTCGATGGTAGTTTCCTGCTCCCTTATTGTATCCAATGATGGGTTGTGCCCCATGGCTAATCCCTATTGTTGGTAGTACCAAGAGCTGTTGCAAACTACTAATTGCTCCCATGGCACCGATTGCTACATCTCCACCGTAACGACCTAGGCTATTGTTTAATATCAAATTCAAAAAGCTGCCGCTTACCTGGTTAGCAAAGGAAGGTAAGCCTGCTAACATAACCCTTTTCACTATTTCCGCTTTAAGAACCATATTTTTAAGTCTCAGTTTCATATTACTTCGCCTTGATAGGAAATAGGAAATTCCCCAAATTGCAGATAATCCTTGTCCTCCAATGGTAGCAAGCGCAGCACCGGTCATCCCCATATCAAAGATATATATAAATACATAATCAAATACTATATTAAAACCTGCTCCAATAAACATCGATACCATTGCAGATTTTGGACTTCCATCCGCTCTCATAAAATGATTCATACCTACCGAAGGTCCCTGTAAAACAGAAGCATAAAGTATAATTTTCATATACTCTATGGCATAAGGCATGCTATCCTCTCTTGCTCCAAAAAGTCTTAATAAAGGTTCTAGGTTAGCTAATGCTATAATCATAAATAAAAATGAGGTAAGGAGTATCATTGTAATGGAATTTGCTAGTATTTTTTCAGCACCATCACGATCTTTTTGCCCCATACGTATGGAAAACAAAGATGCGCCACCTGCTCCAAACATGAGTGCTAGCCCCATCATAATCATCATGATAGGAAAAGATACCGTTAGTGCACTTAATCCCAGCGTCTGCAATCCTTCTGCATTTCCAATAAAAATACGATCAACAATATTGTATAGTGCATTTACTACCATTCCTATGGTTGCAGGAATAGAAAACTCTAACAACAATGCCCCAACTTTTTTTGTCCCCAACCGATCTTGTGAATGTTTTTCTACATTACTTTCTTTTGTCATTGTAAATTCCCTCTTTCTCTTATCAGTACGTCTTTGCTGCATAAATATACTTAGATGTTAAATACCTCCATAAAAAACACTTCTATATCATAAACTATTTTTACTCATATATCCAGACATAATATTCTTACCTAGCTGAAAATAAACTTTATTCTGATCACTCATATTCTTTCTCATATATTTTCTCATATATTTTATTTATTTCATGTTTCTTTCTTCCTAGAAATATGATATACTATTGGTTAGTGCAATTTTCTAATCCTAAGATGGAGGAACTATAATGAATGATCAAACAAATCACGATGTATTAGAGGACAAGTTCCGAGAACTTATTGCTTTTGCAAATAAGCAAAAAGGAATTATTGAAGCTGAAAAGGTCAATACTCTAATTAGTGAATTAAATTTGGATAATAATCAGATTGATAAAATATATGAAAGACTCGAGGCATATAATATCGTAGTCTTAAGCAATACTGATGAAGACGAACCTAGTGAGGAACTACTATTAGAACTGGACGATGAAGTGGAGGATGCTCAATCTGAGGTGGAGGCATTATCACAAGCCTCTTATGCAATGTCAGATGACCCGGTTCATCTCTACCTCAAAGAAATCGGTAATTACCCTCTTCTTACTATGGCTGATGAAATCGAACTAGCTAAGAAGATTGAGGAAGGTGATGAATTCGCCAAAAAGCTTTTAGCTGAATCTAACCTAAGACTCGTTGTCAGCATAGCAAAGCGTTATGTCGGCAGAGGTTTATCCTTCTTAGATCTGATTCAAGAGGGTAATCTTGGTTTAATTAAGGCTGTAGAGAAATTTGATTATACCAAAGGGTATAAATTCAGCACTTATGCAACCTGGTGGATTCGTCAGGCAATTACCAGATCCATTGCTGACCAATCAAGAACAATTCGAATCCCGGTACATATGTCTGAAGTAATAAACAAAACCTATCGCGTATCCAGAAACCTATTACAGGAACTTGGACGTGAACCAACGGATCAAGAACTGGCGGATGCAATGAATCTCCCCATCGAAAAGGTTAGAGAGATTTTAAAGGTATCTGCAGATCCTATCTCTCTTGACACTCCAATCGGTGAAGAGGATGATAGCCATTTAGGCGATTTCATCCGAGACGATAGCGTTATGGGACCCGAGGAAGCAGCCTCCTATTCCATTTTAAAGGATCAGATTACAAGACTCTTAGATACTTTAACAGATAGAGAACAGCGTGTATTAATCCTGCGTTTTGGCTTAAAGGATGGCAGAAGCCGTACTCTAGAGGAAGTCGGTAAAGAATTCAATGTTACCCGTGAAAGAATTCGTCAGATTGAAGCCAAAGCCTTAAGAAAATTAAGACATCCTAGCCGAGCTAAAATGTTAAAGGGATATGAACTCATCTAGTAGAAATTTAGCAATCAACAGAGTCCAATGAAAAGTAGTGTATAATAGTTGAAGGGAGTTATCATGAAGCGAATTGCGTTAATGGTCATCCGTTGCATATTTGTTTTACCCTTTTGGTTATTCCGTATTCAACAGCTTACGAATACCACCAAATATGATGCCGTAACCCGCTATGCATTTCTTCATAAAATAGTTCAGGTTGTGAATCGTCGTGGTAGGGTCACAATAGATTGTCATGGCCTTCATAATCTTCCAAAGGAAAACGGTTATGTCATGTTTCCAAACCATCAGGGATTATTTGATGCCTTAGCTTTTTTGGAAACCCATGAAAGACCGCTTGTTACCGTTATGAAGAAGGAAGTAAAAAATACCATTCTGCTAAAGCAAGTAATTCAATTATTGCAGGCTGAAATCATCGACCGTGAGGACATCCGTCAATCCATGCAAGTGATTATGAATATGACTCGTAGAGTAAAAGAGGGAGAAAACTTTCTAATCTTTGCGGAAGGAACTAGGTCTAGAAACGGTAATCAGATTTTGGAATTTAAGGGTGGAAGCTTTAAAAGTGCGATAAATGCAAAATGTCCTATCGTACCGGTAGCACTTATTGATTCTTATAAATCCTTTGATACAAACTCTATCAAGAAGCTTACGGTACAAATTCATTACTTGGAGCCCTTATATTATGAAGATTATAAAGGTATGAAATCCACAGAAATTGCTGAACTTGTCGCATCAAAAATTAAGCAGACAATTTCGGAATACGAAACTAAGGTTACTAATTAAGCTTCTGATAAAACAATAAAATAAATTTATATCAATAAATAAGCTATTTTATCCTAATAATTCAATTTCAATCGTTAAGATCAGTAAATCAATTCACATATTATGAGTAAAAGTAACTGTCCAAATCACCATTTGACATTGGTTTTTGGGACAGTTATTTTTTAACCATTTTGTAATTTGTTCCATTATTAACTATTTATTACCTGTTTTTTTGTAATATTTCGTTTTATATTATCATATTGTGTATATTATTCCTATTATTTTCCTTTTTAAGCGTAAAATAGTTGCGTTTCCATATCTTTTACGCTATAATAGCTTGTGCAATGCTAAGTTATACTGTTAGAAGGAGAAAAGGAATGAACAAAAAAAAGCTAGCCTTAATATCCATAATAGTTGTCTCAACAGTATTTTGTCTAACCATTATGTTAAATGCAGTAATACCCAACTTTACAAAAGAAGGGGAACCTAATGACGCAGGTGAAGTAATTACAAAATCAAATATACTGGTCGATGAATTACAGGAAAATGTAATAAAGTCTTTTTCTTATAGTGTTGATGAAACACTAAGGGAAGAATTTCAAGAAGAGATAACTATGGGTATCGGGCAGGAGAATTCTTATAGCATGAACGTTAATGCCTTAAAGGACTCTACCACTACCGAAGGCGGACTAGATGAAGAAACAGCTCAATCTTCAAATGCTACGAACGTAACTAACATTACCGCCGAAGCAGCTACAGGAGCAGCATCTGCTAAAAAAGCAACAAATAACGATACGACAAAAGATACCTCCAAAGCTTCAGAAGAAGATTCAAATAAGGGGAAAGTAAATCAGGAGGAAGAAGAACCTGAAGCGTTATATTCCGATATTGGAATCTCTGTAGCAAAGGATTACGTTAATATTAGAAAAAGCCCCTCCACGGATAGCGAGGTACTGGGTAAGTTGTATCGCAACAGCGCAGCCACCGTTATTAGCACCAAAGGGGATTGGTACTATGTAGAATCCGGTAGCGTAACCGGATATATTAAAT
Organism: Bacillota bacterium; assembly: GCA_023389295.1. Taxonomy (GTDB): domain Bacteria; phylum Bacillota; class Clostridia; order Lachnospirales; family Lachnospiraceae; genus Mobilitalea. Next base: position 893 of record JAEWEO010000110.1, on the reverse strand, counting down.
CAGAATTTCTTAAAACCGGTATATCGGATGATGAATTAATCAAGAAATACAGCAAGCAAAAAGCCATTGTTGATGTGGATGGACTTAATGTAAGAAAAGAATGTTCCACGGAATCATCGAAGCTTACAGTCGTTTATCAAAACGAAAAATATCCCGTACTGAAGCAAAATGGGGAATGGCTTAAAATTAATATCGAAGACGAAAATATATCAGGATATGTAAAGAGTGAATTTGTAGACATCATAGTCTCTTTTGAAGATGCTGTTTCGAAAGAAGAGGAGCAAAAAATTCTTCAGCTTGAAAAAGAAGCTCAGGCAAAAAAAGAAACTGAAGTAAAACAAGGTAGTAGTGTAAGTTATACCAAAGAGGATCTAATGCTTTTAGCTTGTTTGGTGCATTCAGAAGCCGGAACCCAAAGCTACGAAGGTAAATTAGCAGTAGCCAATGTGGTGCTCAATCGAATCAAGTCCTCGAAGTTTCCCAACACTTTAAAAGCAGTTATTTATCAGAGCGGTCAATTTTCTGTTGCAGCTAGTGGATCTTTAAGCAAACAGTTAAATAACTATAGTAATTATAGTTCTAACTCCCAGCTTCTATCTATTAAGGCTGCAAAAGCAGCTTTAGAAGGTGCTAACAATATTGGAAGCAGACTCTATTTCCATTCCTATCAAGCAGCAAAAAGGAAAGGATATACCAGTAAATCAAATAGCGTAAAATTAGGTGATCACCTATTTTGGTAGTGGTATTATATAAGGAGTTGACTTGTCAATTCACTTGCTCTTAACTACAAAAGGCTTTTTCACAATAGAATTTCTCTATTGTGAAAAAGCCTTTTGTAATATAATTCATAAAATGTCTACGAAGTTGACATATTTGATATTCATGACAAGTGA
>JAEWEO010000184.1 GCA_023389295.1 Bacillota bacterium | reverse complement strand
AAATAGACCTCAGGGAGAAGGTTACCAGGGCAATAGACCACAAGGAGAAGGCTACCAGGGTAACAGACCACAAGGTCAAGGCTATCAGGGTAATAGACCACAGGGTCAAGGCTACCAGGGTAACAGACCGCAGGGTCAGGGTTACCAAGGAAATAGACCACAAGGAGAAGGCTACCAGGGTAACAGACCACAGGGTCAAGGCTACCAGGGTAATAGACCACAAGGTCAAGGTGGCTATCAAGGAAATCGCCCTTACAGCGGTGGAGGTCAACAAGGTAAGAGTAACTATGGTGGTGGAACGGGTTATTCCAGACCAAATAACGGATCAAGACCCGGTGGTGGTTATTCAAGCCGTGGATTTGAAGATATGGGTAAGGATGATGACGACAAGCCAAGCTACGGCGCACGTTCACAAGGAAATAAAAAAACTTCGGGACAAAGACCTGGAGAACGCAAGACTTTTGATCAGCAAATTCTTGATCAAAAAGTAGCAGAAAAGAATGATAATAGCAATAAGAGAAATAGAGATCGAATCAATAAGGAAAAGAATTACAGAGATAAGAACCTGATTGATCGCGATGACGATAAAGATGATATCAAAGCAAAGCTTGCACCAAAGAAGGGTCAATTTATTCAGCCTAAGCCTATTCAGGTAATTGAGGAAGAAATCAAGGTAATTAGTGTTCCTGAGATTTTAACAATCAAGGAACTCGCAGATAAAATGAAGAAACCTTCCGCTGCTCTAATTAAGAAACTATTCCTTGCTGGTAAGGTTGTAACCTTAAATCAAGAAATCACTTTTGAAGAAGCAGAAGAAATTGCTCTTGAATATGATATTATTGTGGAAGCAGAAGTAAAAGTAAATGAAGTTGAAGAACTGCTGAAGGAAGAAGAAGAGGATGAAGCTAATATGGTGAAACGTCCTCCGGTAGTCTGTGTAATGGGTCACGTTGATCATGGTAAGACTTCCCTTCTGGATGCAATTAGAGAAGCAAATGTAACTTCAAGAGAAGCGGGTGGTATCACCCAGCACATCGGTGCCTATGTTGTTGAGATAAAAGGTGAGAAGATTACCTTCTTAGACACACCTGGACATGAAGCATTTACTTCTATGCGTAAGAGAGGTGCAAAATCTACCGATATCGCAATTTTAGTTGTAGCAGCAGATGACGGTGTTATGCCTCAGACAGTAGAGGCTATTAATCATGCGAAAGCAGCTGGCGTACAGATTATTGTAGCAATTAACAAAATTGATAAGCCTAGTGCGAATATCGAGCGTGTAAAACAAGAACTTACAGAATATGAATTAATTGCAGAAGACTGGGGTGGCGATACGATTTTTGTTCCAGTATCAGCACATACAAAAGATGGTATTAGTCAACTACTTGAAATGATCCTTTTAACTGCAGAAATTCTCGAGCTAAAGGCTAACCCGGATAGAAATGCGAGAGGTATTGTTATTGAGGCAGAGCTTGATAAAGGTAGAGGTCCCGTTGCTACTATTTTAGTTCAAAAGGGAACACTTCACGTGGGCGATAACGTGGCTGTTGGATCAGCTTTCGGTAAAGTTCGTGCTATGATGGATGACAAGGGTAGAAGAGTAAAGGAAGCAAATCCTTCTACACCTGTAGAGATTCTTGGCTTAAACGAAGTTCCGGATGCAGGTGAAACCTTCCTTGCAACAAATAATGAGAAGGAAGCAAGAAATATTGCAGAAGCATATCTTTCCCAGAGTAAAGAGAAACTTATTGCAGATACTAAATCTAAACTGTCCTTAGATGGCTTATTCTCACAAATTCAAGCAGGTAATATTAAGGATCTGAATTTAATTATTAAAGCTGACGTTCAAGGTTCTGTAGAAGCGATGAAACAAAGCTTATTAAAATTAAGTAATAAAGAAGTAGCGGTTCGTGTAATTCATAGTGGTGTAGGTGCTATCAATGAATCTGATGTTATTCTGGCAAGTGCATCCAATGCAATTATTATCGGTTTTAATGTGAAACCGGATAATGCTGCGAAAGAGACTGCGGATCGTGAGAAAGTAGACGTTAAGCTTTACCGTGTCATTTACAATGCGATCAATGATATTGAAGCTGCGATGAAGGGTATGCTAGATCCTGTATTTGAAGAAAAAGTGATTGGTCACGCAGAAATAAGAATGACCTTCAAAGCTTCCGGTATTGGAACAATTGCGGGCTCTTATGTTCTAGACGGTAAAATAGTAAGAGGATGTAAAGCTAGAATTTATCGAGACAACGCTCTAATCTTTGAAGGAAACTTAGCCTCCTTAAAGAGATTCCAGGATGATGTTAAGGAAGTTGCAACCGGATACGAATGTGGTTTGGTATTTGAAAAGTTTAATGATGTGAAAGAAGAAGATAGAGTTGAGCTCTATATTATGGCTGAAGTACCAAGATAGAGAAATGTGACTTAGGTCACGATCCAAAAGACAGGTCTTGACCTGTCTTTTGGATAATGAAAGGTATTGGTGAGTAAATGAGAAAGAATAGTATCAAGAACACCAGAATTAATGGTGAAGTACAAAAAGAACTAAGCATGTTGATTAGCAGAGAAATCAAAGATCCAAGAATTAATCCCATGACCTCCGTGGTACATGTGGAAGTGGCTCCGGATTTAAAAACTGCTAAAATATACATTAGTGTTATGGGAGACGATCTTTCAAAGAAATCTACATTGCAGGGACTAAGAAGCGCTGCTCCATTTTTACGAGGACAATTAGCAAAATCACTTAATTTAAGAAATACACCGGAGCTTACTTTTGTTATTGATAACTCCATTGAATATGGAGTTCATATGTCCAAATTAATTGATGAAGTGAATAAAAATATCGTGACGGATGAAACCGGTGATGACTATTATACTGATGAAGATGAAGCGGATAGTGAGGAACTTACGGAAGAAGAGGATAGATAGCTATGGAGAAGATTAATGCAGAAATAATCGGTGCTAAAAGTATTGCAATTGCTGGGCATATCAGGCCTGATGGTGACTGTGTTGGATCTTGCACCGCGCTATATTTGTATTTAAAACAATTAAAAGAAGCCTATGGTTTTGAACGGTTGGATGTTTATCTTGAGCCCTTTGGAAATGAATTTAATCTGCTTATTGGTACAGAGGAGATTAAGCATACCTATGAAGTAGAAGAGGCTTACGATGTATTTATCTCCTTGGATTGTGGAAGTTTAGACCGATTAGGAAATGCAGAGAAGTTTTTTCATACCGCAAAGAAGACGATAAATATTGACCACCACATCAGTAATCAAGGTTTTGCTAAGGTTAACCATGTGGTGGCAGATGCATCCTCAACCTGTGAGGTTCTATTTACAATCATGGAAGAGGAGCAGATAACAAAAGAAGTAGCATCAGCGCTCTATGTTGGTATCATACATGATACCGGAGTGTTTAAGCACTCCAATACCTCGGAAAAGACAATGAATATCGCAGGGAAGTTGATTAGTAAGGGCATTGACTTTTCTACCCTAATTGACGAGTCTTTTTACGCCAAAACATATACGCAGAATCTAATCCTTGGACGTTGCTTGATGGAAAGTATTCTTGTGCTCAATAAAAAGGTTGTATTTACTTCCATTAGCCGCAAAGTCCTTGATTTTTATAATGCCTCGACAGCAGATTTGGATGGTGTTGTAGATCAGCTGCGCGTAACAAAGGGAACTGAGGTTGCAATCTTTATTTATGAAACAGCTTCTCATGAATTTAAAGTAAGCATGCGCTCCAATGGTGATGTAAATGTAAGTAAGATTGCTGTATTCTTTGGGGGAGGCGGACATGTAAAGGCGGCAGGCTGTTCCATGACCGGTACGGTATATGATGTGATTAATAATCTGACACCTCACATTGAAGCACAGCTCAAAGAACTTGATATGAACGGAAACATCTAACAGGTTTTAACCTAAATTCAAATAATTAACATCTACATGTTTGAATTAAGATGGAAGAATACCATCTAAGGAGTGAAGGCAATTGATTAACGGAATTATAAATGTATATAAAGAAAAAGGATATACCTCTCATGATGTAGTAGCTAAAATGAGAGGTATCTTAAAAATGAAAAAAATTGGACATACCGGTACCCTTGATCCGGATGCAGTTGGAGTACTTCCTGTATGCATGGGCAAGGGAACTAAATTGGTCGATATGATAACGGATAAAGATAAAACCTATGAAGCAGTATTAAAGCTTGGAATAACAACGGATACACAGGATATGACCGGCACGGTTCTTAAAACTACCGATGTAAACGTATCCTATGAAGATATAGAGCGCGTAATCAAAAGCTACATAGGGGAATATTTTCAATTACCACCCATGTATTCAGCTATAAAGGTAGATGGAAAGAAACTATATGAGCTTGCCAGACAAGGAAAAGAGATTGAAAGAGAACGAAGGAAGGTTCATATTAAGAATATTACGATATTAGAATACTCCGGAGAAGAGCAAGAGGTTAGAATGATCGTGGACTGTAGTAAAGGTACTTATATCAGAACCTTATTGCATGATATTGGTGACACACTAGGCTGTGGTGGGACCATGAAAAGTCTAACTCGGACGGCAGTAGGCAATTTTCGAATTGAGGAAGCCTTAAAGCTTCAGGAAATAGAAAGTTTAGCAAGGGAAGATCGTCTCTTGTCCTATGTCAAACCTGTAGATGAACTTTTTATAACCTATGATAAAGTAACAGTTGAAAGAGAGTTCCACAAATTAGTTTTCAATGGAAATATATTTTATAAGAATCAAATTTTACAGAAGAATGATACATTTACAGATAATGTACGTGTGTATGACTCGGATGACAATTTTGTTGGAATTTATCATTATAATACACAGGAGAACTTATTTAAGCCGGTAAAAATGTTCTTATCTTAAAAACTTCATTTTAGCTATTTTTATATTAGCTATAAATTTACGATAGAATAATGACTGCATTTATGTGTCGTCGTATTACGGCAGAATGGAGATGGCTATGGAATATATAGCAGGAAATACGGAATTTAAATTTACAAATACAGTAGTCACTTTAGGTAAATTTGACGGAATTCATAAAGGACACAGACAGTTAATTGATTTAGCAATATCTTATAAGAAGCAGGGATTAAAAGTAGTCATGTTTAGTTTTCTACTACATCCCGGTAACTTATTTTCCGATAAAGAATTTGAACAGATCTACACAGAAGAAGAAAAGGTTGCAAAATTAAGCCGATGCGGAGTCGATGCGTTAGTTTCCTATCCGTTTACACAGGAGACTAGGACCATGGATCCTGAGGATTTTATTAAGGATATCTTGGTAAAGCAAATGGATGCCAAAGTGATTATTGTCGGTGAGGATTATCGTTTTGGATACCAAAGAAAGGGCGATGTAACCTACTTAAAAGAACGGGAAGAAATCTATGGATATAAAGTAATCGCTTCTGAAAAAAAGACTTGGAACAATGAAGTGATTAGTAGTACTTCTATTCGCCAAGCACTAAGAGAAGGTAATATCGAGGGTGCTAACGCAATGCTTGGTGAACCCTATACCATAAGAGGCGAAATTGTACATGGTAGAAGAATGGGTAGAACCATGGGGATACCGACCGTTAATATGGTTCCAGCGAGTACAAAATTATTACCGCCGAGTGGGGTATATGCTTCCAAAACTTTAATTGACGGCATCTATCATGAAAGTGTAACAAATATTGGATATAAACCTACCGTCGGAGAAGAGGAATCGATTGGTGTAGAAACCTTTATCTTTGATTATAATAAGGATCTATATGGAACAATCCTTGAGGTAGACTTATTCAATTTTTTAAGGCCGGAATTAAAATTTGCCTCTTTGGATGAACTGATAGAACAAATGCAGGAAGATGTCAAAAACACAAAAGAATACTTTCGCGAAGTTTTTTAAAAACTTGTTTACATTTTAAAAGGAATATGTTACTATACCATAGTGATTAAAAGCCATTACCCAGAGTTAGGACACTCCGACCTTTTTCTTAGTAATAGGCGTTTTCATTGAAAGGAGAATTTACCATGATTAGTAAAGAGAAAAAACAAGAAATCATCAAAAATTTCGGAAGAACACCTGAGGATACAGGATCTCCGGAAGTTCAAATCGCACTTTTAACTGAGAGAATTACAGAGTTAACAGAGCATTTAAAGAGCAATAAGAAAGATCATCACTCCAGAAGAGGTCTTCTTAAGATGGTTGGACAAAGAAGAGGTTTACTCGAATACTTAAAGAAAACGGATATCGAAGGATATCGTACTCTTATTGAGCGTTTAGGTTTAAGAAAGTAGTAAATTAACAGGTAACGCTAAAGCTGTCCCCCTGTAATAGCCATGTGCTGACTGAGGGACAGCTTTTCTATATTCAAAACAAGTGAATGACGATTAATAATCAAATGAAACAGAAAGTTTTAGTATCCGACAATTTCGGATGCTGATGATAGGGGGAACGATGAATCATTTACAGCTTATATTAAAGGATAAGACCTTTATAAAGAAAACACTCGCAATCACGATACCGATTGCACTTCAGAACCTGCTTAATAGTGGAGTGAATTTGGTAGATACCTTAATGATAGGTCAGCTTGGAGAAACCTCCGTAGCTGCCGTAGGATTAGCGAATAAACTTTTTTTTGTATTTGCTTTGCTTATGTTTGGTATATGCAGCGGTTCAGGCATTTTGGCTGCTCAGTATTATGGAAAGCGAGATATGATCGGTATTCGTAGAGTACTTCGTATGTCTCTTGTTATCGGTGTAGGAGCATCGTTTCTATTTGTAATACCAGCCTTGTTTGCTCCGAAGTTTGTTATGAGTATCTTCATACCACAAAAAACTACCATAGCAATTGGTGCTGCTTATCTTGCGGTCATTGCATTTAGTTATCCCTTGACCGCGGTTTCAAACTCCTTTATTTCAATTTTACGTAGTATGAATTACGTAAAATTGCCGGTCGTAATAACAACGATCTCGATCTTTGTAAATGTTGTTCTTAATTATGGACTTATTTATGGTAATTTTGGTATGCCCGAGATGGGAGTTGCCGGAGCAGCACTTGCAACTGTAATTGCCAGAGTTGTAGAGTTTTGTACTTTGTTATTTATTGTATATCGTCATAAAGCTGGTGATGATGGAGTCGGAGACTTCATTCACGCCAAATATGATAAAGAAAAGGAAAATGGCGAGCCCTTTATTTCAAAGCTATTTGTACAGAAATATTTACAGACAGCAGCACCCGTAATTGCAAACGAGTTTATGTGGGGACTTGGAGTCACTATGTACTCTTTGGTATATGGGCGAATGGGCGATGCTGCTACCGCAGCAATTACGATCACGAGTAATGTAGAGCAGGTTTCCCTTGTTATATTCTTTGGCATCTGCCACGCTGCAGCTGTAGTGTTAGGTAACGAGTTGGGTGCGAATAATTTAAAGAAAGCAGAAGAATATGCAAAGAATTATATGATTTTGCAATTTCTCCTATCAATCGTAGGTGCAGTAATCATATTCTTTTCCAAAGAAATCATTGTACTCATGTTCCCTGTTTCAGATTTAGTGGAGAATTACATTCGTCTAAACATAACCGTATTTGCGGCGTATGTACCAATTCGAATGCTTAACACATTAATCATCGTAGCGATTCTTCGAAGCGGTGGTGATACCAAGGCAGCCCTATTTTTAGATGTCAGCAGCGTATGGCTCATTGGTATTCCGATGGCTGTTCTGGGTGGCTTAGTATTTAAACTTCCGATTTATATGGTATATGCAATGATTATGATAGAAGAAGTGTATAAAGTAATTCTTGGATATATAAGATATCGGAAGAAGAAATGGTTATGTAATATTGTAGCTTAGCAATTATTTTTACTATTTATATAAAATAAAATCAGAAAGCTGTTTCAGATCAGATACCTTTCTAAATACACTAAAATTAATTTTAGCAGTGTTTTTAGAGTGTAGAGATCATGGAAGCAGCTTTTTTGCATCTTCTTACGAACATAGAGATAGAAGAATAAATTTATTCTTAATAATTTAATTTGTAATGTCCTTATTTGAATTCCTTTTGAATAAAAAATAACAGTTCAAGCAAGCATAATAGAGTATTGATGCATTTTAAAAGGATGTCTCATAACTCTCTGAAAATAATGGTAGCATAATGGCAATAATTATGTTATAATATTGTATTAGAGTGACGGGAGGACAACCCGAGACTTCTGAAAAGGTTATCGAGCCAAAGAAGTATCGGTAGGTTTTTCAGTAGTTTCGGTACCTCCGACTCTAGTAGAATCAGATGAGCGACAAAAGTAATATGCTTATCTTGAATGAAAAGGAGAACAAAATATGTACAAAAGTTTTTCAATGGAGTTAGCCGGAAGAACTCTAAAAGTAGATATAGGTAGAGTAGCCGCGCAAGCAAATGGTGCTGCACTAATGCATTATGGTGATACTGTAGTATTATCTACTGCAACAGCATCTACTAAACCGAGAGAGGGAATTGACTTTTTCCCATTAAGCGTAGAATACGAAGAAAAATTATATGCGGTTGGTAAAATCCCCGGAGGATTTATAAAAAGAGAAAGTAAACCCTCAGAGAATGCGATTTTAACCTCACGTGTTATTGACCGTCCCATGAGACCTTTATTCCCTAAGGATTACAGAAATGATGTAACCCTTAACAATTTGGTATTATGTGTTGATCAGGATTGCTCACCGGAAGTAACTGCTATGTTAGGTTCCGCAATTGCAACCTGTATCTCTGACATTCCTTTTGATGGACCTACTGCTTCCACAATGGTTGGTATGGTAGATGGAGAGTTGGTATTTAATCCCACCTCAGCTCAGAGAGAAAAATCAACCTTAGCACTTACCGTTGCTTCCACCAGAGACAAAGTAATTATGATTGAGGCTGGAGCTGAAGAACTTCCGGAAGATAAAATGATTGAAGCAATCTTTGCTGCTCATGAAGTTAACCAGAAGATTATTAGCTTTATTGATACAATCGTAGCAGAAGTTGGTAAACCTAAGCATGATTATATCGTATGCGATACACCTGCTGATTTATATGAAGATATGGTTAATTTCATTACTCCACAAGCAATGGAAGAGGCTGTATTTACAGATGAAAAACAGGTTAGAGAAGCTAATATCAGAGAAATTACTGATAAATTAGTAGCGCGTTATGAAGAGGAACATCCGGAATGGCTTCCTTTACTTGGCGAAGCGATCTATAAGTTCCAGAAGAAGACTGTTCGTAAGATGATCTTAAAGGATAAAAAGCGTCCTGATGGCAGAGCAGTTGACCAGATTAGAAAGCTTACAGCTGAAGTAGATGTATTACCTAGAACACATGGTTCCGGCATGTTCACCCGTGGACAAACTCAGGTGCTAACAATTACTACATTAGGTGCACTTGCAGAAACTCAGAGATTAGATGGTATCGATGAAAACGAAACCGGTAAGAGATATATGCACCACTATAATTTCCCTTCCTACTCCGTGGGTGAAACAAAACCTTCCAGAGGTCCCGGAAGACGTGAAATTGGTCATGGAGCATTAGCAGAGAGAGCGCTTGTTCCTGTTATTCCAAGTGAAGAAGAATTCCCTTATGCAATCCGTACGGTATCCGAGGTATTAGAATCCAATGGTTCTACTTCTCAGGGTAGTATCTGTGCTTCCACGTTGTCCTTAATGGCTGCAGGTGTTCCGATTAAGGGTATGGTAGCAGGTATCTCCGTAGGTTTAGTGACCGGAGATACAGATGATGACTATATTATCTTAACGGATATTCAAGGTCTCGAAGATTTCTTTGGTGATATGGACTTTAAGGTTGCCGGTACTCATAAGGGTATTACAGCAATTCAGATGGACATCAAGATTCATGGTTTAACCAGAGAAATCATTGAAAAGGCTATTTATAGAACAAAAGAGGCAAGAACCTACATCTTAGATGATGTTATGGCTCCGGCAATCTCCGAGCCTAGAGCAGAGGTTGGCCCTTACTCACCGAAGATTGTGCAGATCAAAATTGATCCTTCCAAGATCGGTGAAGTTGTTGGACAAAGAGGTAAAACCATCAATGCAATCATTGAGCAGACCGGAGTTAAGATTGATATTACAGACGAAGGCGCTGTTTCAGTTTGTGGAGTAGATAAAGAAAGTATCCAGAAAGCCATTGAAATGGTTAAGATGATTGTAACCGATTTTGAGGAAGGCAAACAATATACCGGTAAGGTAATTAGTATCAAGGACTTCGGTGCATTTATTGAATTTGCTCCAGGCAAAGAAGGTATGGTTCATATCTCAAAAATTGCTAAGCAGAGAATTGAGCATGTAGAAGATGTTCTAACCTTAGGCGATGTTGTTAAGGTTGTATGCCTTGGACAGGATAAAATGGGTAGAATTAGCTTTAGTATCAAAGATGCTCAGTAAATAAAGTTTCAATCAAGATAAACGGATAAAAAGGTCTATTAAAAGGAAGTAAACTCCTTTTAATAGACCTTTTCTATTTCCACGAAAGAAAGTGATAAATACAAACAGGCATAAAGACCATGATACTGGCTTAGCGAGCTTATTGTTACTTGTTTGTATTCGACCATTCATCTGTCATCCTCTTCCTTAAAATTTATATGATCGCTTGAGATTTGTAGAGCCTATAATAAGAAATACTGTCAGAAAATGATTGAATTATTATAACGGCTTCGATTGCTGTAAAAACAGAGGAGAAAAACACGTACGATTATATATAGACTTTTGTAAGGAATTAGCATTAAATAGTACTAGATTGTAAACATTATACTTTGTTAATCCATGGTAATCTTGAGCATTTTTGTTAATAGAAAACGTAGCTGGTAAGGAGAAGTAATTATATGAAAGAAAACAAAAAAAATCATAAGGTCAAGAAAACACTTTTCGTAACAATGATATCACTTGCTACATTACTAATTGTTAGTGGTATAACCGTATATCTTTTCCTTCATAGTTATATCAGTAAAATAAATTTTATTCATTCGGATAGCAAAGATGCCTCCTCTTTTTCATCAGAGGATTCACAGGATTCATTCGTAACTAACGAACTACCAGATGCTAACAGTATTGATGGTACAGATAACAATGAAATATCGGTAGAAAGCTCGCTAATTACAGAATCAGATTATGATGGAATGCAGTTTCAAGAGGTAGATGAGAACATAAATTTGCATGATAAAAATATCCAAGATAATGTAAACAACGAGAACCTTCTAGATGATGAAAATGTAACTAATATACTACTAATCGGAACCGATACCAGAAGTAG
>JAEWEO010000165.1 GCA_023389295.1 Bacillota bacterium | reverse complement strand
TGTATCTGTATCATGATTATCAAGTTTTATAAAATCAGTCCCATATCAGCATATTTACAAATACCATATCTATTATGGTGTTTGTTTGCTGCCTATTTAAACCTATCCATATATTTTCTGAATAAATAAAATTGCGGCTTAGCATTATTTAAAAAAATCCAAATGATTATCATAGACATAAGCTTATAATATTTTCTATTATTCGTCATATAATTACCACCTTTTACAATTTTATTACATATTATATGAGAATTATTTACAACAATTTTATTCGCCAAAAAAGCACCTACTTTTTACGGTAGATGCTTTTAAATATTTAAATACAAGTTATTTAGTGGGGTGGCAATCCCACATCTCTTTAAGACCTATTTGTATAGGAGTGATAGCTGCCTGTTCTATCCTTAAATAGCTTGTACCGTTAACTATATGCAAGAAACTTATATGTTATGCAATAATTTTAACACTTATTACTTAGTGTGTCAATCAGTTTCGTTACGTTTCAATCAGTTTCTTTATGTCATTGAAGTTTTATATGCATAGCCAATAATCTTTTGACTATAGAGATCCATGACAGAAGCAAGGTAGGTCCAACCATCTTTGATAGTATGGATATAAGTAATATCAGTACACATTTCTTCTATCGCTTTCTTGCGAATATGGCGGTAGCTTTTTTTAAGATTTCATTCTCCATTTCAAGTTCAGCAATACGCTTTTTCATCTTTTCGTATTCCTTAGAAGTGATTTCCTCCTTCTCGGATACTTTGACTGGAGATAATTCTTTTATCCATTTGTATATCGTTACATTTGCTACACCATACTCACCACTCAGGTAAGTAACTGAACTACCTGCATGATACAGATCAACTATCTGTTGCTTGAATTTTTCCGAATAACGGATACCTTTTTTGGACATTGTTTAACACACACCTTTCTTGGAACTATTTTATAGTGTTAATCTTTTCGTGTCCACACTTATATACTAACATCAGGTCAATGAAATTAGGAGTTAATAATGGTTATACTATAGGTAAATCAATTTTTATGGAGTATGATATGAGTAGAAGAAAGAACAAGCAGGTGGTTTTTTAAAAGATAGCCACACAAAAATAAGCCACTTTTAAGAATTGATTAACTCTTAAAAGTGGCTTATTCTCTGTGTTTCTATATTAGCAGCTCGTACGGGAATCGAACCCGTGTTTCCGCCGTGAGAGGGCGGCGTCTTGACCCCTTGACCAACGAGCCTCAAGAACAATATTTATATTACACTATCCCAGAAGAAAATGCAAGTACTTTTTTATACTTTTTCATATTTTTTTCGAATTGTTTTACCAATTGACACAAATTAGAAATATACAGGAGGTTTTTCCATAAATAGTCGCTTACTTTTCCTTATTTTTCTTATATCTTGATATTATTGCAAATAATAGATTATCCATCTTAAAAGTTTGCTATATCACGACCTACCAGAAGATGATTAATTTTATCTTCCATACCAAAGAGCTGTTGAAAAACTAATTTGAATGTTAGTTTCTCAACAGCTACTCTCTCATTAATCCTTATGAATAAAATTTGTAAGTTCTAAATTAATAAGATTTCTACAAAATCTTATTAATTTAGAAATAATATAGCTTTTACCTACCACCATAATACACCTTAACCAAGAAAATCCAGGATAGACATCTGATTCGTTGCCGGAAGATCTCCCAGTAGTCCCATTTTTGCCATATTATCAACTACCGTTGAGCTGACTTTACTACGTACCTTAAAGTCATCTCTGGATAAGAATTGACCCTGCTTTGCTGCTTCTACTACAGCATCCGCTGCTTTTTCACCCAGACCATCTATGGTACTAAGAGAAGGCATTAGTTTATCCTCAATAATCTGAAACTCATGAGCTTTGGCTGTATAGATATCAAGTGGTTTAAAATTAAATCCACGAGCATACATTTCCTGAACAACACGCATATCACGGAAGGTATCCTGTTCCTTCTTCGTTAGCATATTATATCTTCTCTTATAATCTGCTAGATGCATCTCTAATTTTTCTCTACCCAGGCACATAAGTTCATAGTTAAAGGCAGAAGCACGTATGGAAAAATAGGCTGCGTAATAAGCCAAAGGATAATACACTTTGAAATATGCAATGCGAAAGGCCATCATAACATAGGCAGCCGCATGGGCCTTCGGGAACATGTACTTAATTTGCTTACAGGACCAAATATACCAATCCGGCACTCCTGCTGCTTTCATAGCTTCTTCCATCTCCGGAGTCAGTCCCTTACCCTTACGAACGCTCTCCATAATCTTAAAGGATTGTCCCGGTTCAACGCCGGTCGCAATCAGATAGATCATAATATCGTCACGGGTACAAATAGCCGTTGTTAAGGTACAAGTACCACTTTGTATCAAAGTCTGTGCATTGTTTAGCCATACGTCCGTACCATGGGACAGGCCGGAAATACGTACCAAATCTGAGAAGGATTTTGGTTTTGTATCCTTAACCATCTGCATAACAAAATCCGTACCAAATTCTGGTACACCAAGGCAACCAAGTTCACATCCATCCAAATCCTTTGGTGTAATTCCAAGTGCACTCAAATCGTGGAATAAACTAAGTACCTTCTGATCGTCCAAACGTATTTTTTGAGCATTCACACCCGTCAGATCCTCTAACATACGTATCATGGTCGGATCGTCGTGTCCCAGAATATCTAATTTAAGTAAGTTATGATCAATGGAATGATAATCAAAATGTGTGGTTATCGTAGCGGTAGTCATATCATTTGCAGGACGTTGTACAGGTGTAAAGGAGTAAATATTTTCTCCATGGGGCATAACAACGATACCACCCGGATGCTGTCCTGTAGTTCTTCGAACGCCAACGAGCCCCTGTACAATTCGATCTATTTCTACATTCCGTTTATGAATATCTCTTTCCTCATAATAATTTTTGACATAACCAAAGGCTGTTTTCTCTGCCAAGGTACCAATGGTTCCGGCTCTGAAGGTATGTCCTTTTCCAAATAGTACCTCTGTATATTCATGGGCCTTACTCTGATACTCACCGGAGAAATTAAGGTCAATATCAGGCTCCTTATCGCCGTAAAAACCAAGGAACGTCTCAAAAGGGATGTCATGCCCATCCTTCATTAATGGTTCCCCACATTCCGGACACAGACGGTCGGGCATATCACATCCGGAACTACCGCCGTATTTTTTAACTTCTTCGGAATCAAAGTCTGAAAAATGGCAATTCGCACAATAATAATGTGGTGCTAAAGGATTAACCTCCGTAATACCTGCCATTGTTGCAACAAAAGAGGAACCAACGGAACCACGGGAACCTACCA
>JAEWEO010000161.1 GCA_023389295.1 Bacillota bacterium | reverse complement strand
GAATACTCCATGTTACTTGGAAATGCAAAAGGAATTGAAGGACCGTATACAAAGGGAACCTATTTGTGGATAGAAGTTGAAAATTTAAAGCGCCTTGAGGATAAAATCGTTTGTGGTCCATACATACACCATTGCGTTGGAATTCATGGTAATGTAGTACCGGTTCTATACGAAGCTTGTAAATATATCAATGTAGCACCTGATTTTTATGATCCCATTGAAGAAGAGGTAAGGGCATTGATAAGAGGAGAATAAATCATGGAAAATTTAAAGGCAAAATCATTTGAACTTAGAAAGAATGTATTGGATATCGTCTATCATGCAAAAGCAGGTCATATTGGCGGTGATTTTTCCGTCTTAGATATACTGGTTACTATTTATTTCAAACAGATGAACATCTCACCGGATAATTTAAATGATCCGAATAGAGATCTATTTGTTCTAAGTAAGGGACACTCTGTAGAAGCATATTATGCAGTCTTAGCGGCTAAGGGTTTTTTTGAGATAGAGGACGTAATACAGAATTTCTCCCGTTTTGGATCACAGTACATAGGTCACCCAAACAATAAGCTCCCTGGGATCGAAATGAATTCCGGTTCCCTAGGACATGGCCTTCCCGTATGTGTCGGTATGGCTTTAGCCGGCAAACTACAGCAAAGAAATTATCGTGTCTATACAGTAATGGGGGACGGGGAACTTGCAGAGGGGTCTGTTTGGGAAGGAGCAATGGCTGCAAGCCATTATAAGTTAGACAATTTATGCGCAGTTATTGACCGTAATCGCCTTCAGATATCCGGAGGTACGGAGGAAGTCATGCATCATGATAACTTGGAGGAACGATTTGCAAGCTTTGGATGGAACGTACTTCATGCAGTAGGAAATAATATCGATTCTTTAAATCAGGCCTTTGAAGAAGCAAAAGAGATAAAAGATAAACCATCGGTTATCATAGCAGATACCATCAAAGGCTGTGGTGTATCTTTTATGGAGAACCAAGCCGGTTGGCATCATAGGGTGCCAAATGAAGAAGAATATCAGAAGGCTCTTTTGGAACTGGATCAAAAAAAGGAGGCTGCAAGACATGAATAAAATTCCCAATAGACAGGCAATTTGCGAGGTACTCATGGAGCAAGCAAAGACAGAGAAAGAAATCCTTGTGCTCTGTAGTGATTCGAGAGGAAGTGCTTCCTTAGCACCATTTGCAAAGGAATATCCTGAACAGTTTATAGAAGTTGGTATCGCAGAACAGAATTTGGTGAGTATCTCGGCAGGACTTGCAAAAGCCGGCATGAAGCCCTTTGCGGCATCACCCGCTTGCTTTTTATCCACCAGAAGCTATGAGCAGGCAAAGGTGGACGTAGCTTACTCTGATACCAATGTAAAACTAATTGGAATAAGCGGAGGTATTAGCTATGGTGCACTTGGAATGAGTCATCATTCCGCTCAGGATATTGCTGCAATGGCGGCAATTCCAAACATGAGAGTATATTTACCAAGCGACAGACATCAAACAAGATGTTTAGTGGAAGCTCTTCTTCAGGATGAGAAACCAGCCTACATTCGTGTGGGGAGAAATCCGGTAGAGGATATTTATGAAGAGGAGAACATACCATTTCATATGGATAAGGCAACTGTTTTATGTGAAGGAGAAGATGTCGTTATCATTGCTTGTGGTGAAATGGTTAAACCGGCTCTAGATGCTGCCAAACTACTTGAGAAGGAAGGAGTTCGTGCAACCGTTCTTGATATGTATTGCCTCAAACCACTCGATGTAGAGACAATTCTAGATTTCACCCGGTCTGTAAAGGCTGTGCTTACGGTAGAAGAACATGCTCCGTTTGGAGGACTGGGTTCCATGGTAAGTCAGGTAATTGGTGCAAACTGTCCGAAGAAGGTAATTAATCTATCCCTACCGGACGCCCCGGTTATTACGGGTACCTCCAAGGAGGTATTTGACTATTACGGACTAAATGCAGAAGGAATTAAAAAGCGTGCCGTAGAGCTGGTGAAGCATTATGAATAAGAAGTATATCATAGCCATCGACCAAAGTACCCAAGGAACAAAAGCAGTGCTTTTTGATGAAAATGGAGAGCTGATTGCCCGTAGTGATAATCCTCATGAGCAAATAATTAATGAGAAAGGATGGGTTTCTCATGATTTGGAAGAAATCTATCACAATACCTTAAAGAGTGTTCGAGAAGTTATTGAAAAGTCAAAGATTAATAAAAAATACATTAGCGCATTAGCAATAACGAATCAGAGAGAGACCTCTGCTATATGGAATCGAAGGACTGGCAAACCTCTAGATAAGGCAATTGTTTGGCAATGTGACAGAGCCGAAGAAATCTGTAGTAGAATTTCTTCAAAAGAAACGGAGCGACTAATCAAAGAGAAGACCGGGTTGCAATTATCTCCCTATTTTCCTGCAGCAAAGTTAGCCTGGTTTATGGAACATATTCCAATAGCTAAAGAACTGTCAAGGAAGGAAGAACTGTGCCTTGGAACTATGGATAGCTGGTTAGTATATTGTCTTACGAAGGGGAAATCCTTTCGAACTGATTATTCCAATGCATCTCGTACACAACTATTAAACCTTCACACCTTGCAATGGGATGAAAGCTTATGTAAACTATTTGGTATACCGCTTTCTGCACTACCACAACTATGTGATTCCAATGCGGTATATGGAAGAACAGACCTAGAGGGGTATCTGGAAGAAGAAGTACCAATTCACTGTGTCATGGGAGACTCCCACGCAGCTTTATATGGACATGGGTGTTTTGAAAAGGGAATGATAAAAACTACATATGGCACAGGCTCCTCCATAATGATGAACATTGGTGAGTTACCTGTTATCTTGGAAGATGGTATTGTAACCTCCATTGGTTGGACCATTAATAACAGGACCACCTATGTATTAGAGGGAAATATTAATTATACCGGTGGAGTAATTACTTGGCTAAAGAACATTGGACTTATTGCAAATGCCGGCGAAACCGAAGAATTGGCAAAAAAAGCAAACCCGAAAGATCAGACCTATTTTATACCTGCCTTTACAGGTCTTGGTGCACCACACTGGAGACCGGAGGCAAGAGGAACCATTGTGGGAATGAGCCGTTTTACCGGTAAGAATGAGTTAGTAAGAGCAGCCCTGGAGAGTATTGCATATCAGATACAAGATGTATTAGAAGCCTTACAAAAGGCCTCTCATATTCCTGTCAACAAACTGTGTGTGGACGGAGGACCGACCAGGAACCCGTATCTAATGCAGTTTCAATCAGATATATCGGGTGTTAGTTTAAAAGTACCCGATGTAGAGGAGTTATCAGCCATTGGTACGGCTTATTTGTGTGGTATTACTATGGGAATTTATCAAAAAAGCGTATTTCAAAACATAATTTATGAATCTTATGAGGAAGTGATGGACAAAGAATGCCGCTTTCAGAAATACGAGGGTTGGAAGAATGCAATTGACAAAATAGGAGTGAAGAATGAAACAACTACAGATAGCTAAAAATAATAGATATTTTGAATATAAGGATGGAACACCGTTTATTTGGATCGCGGATACCGCTTGGACCATGCCCCAGAGACTAAAATGGGATGATGTTGATTACTATATGCAAAAGAGAAAAGAGCAGGGCTTTACCGTTCTTCAAATTGTTGCCCTAGATCCGGAACGGGACGTGCAAATGCATAATCCGGCGGGAGTAAAAGCACTCCTTCAGGATGATATTCTCTTTCCGAATGAACAATATTTCGCTTATCTTGATTGGATTCTTGATAAGGCAGAAGAATATGGCTTTTATGTTCTACTATTGCCGGTATGGGGGCAATTAGTAGTCGGTGATAATTGGGTCGGGAAGACCTTTGATAAGACCGTAACAGAAGAAAATTCATATGAATATGGCTGTTGGATTGGAAACCGTTATAAAAATCGTGATAATATACTCTGGTGCCTTGGTGGAGACAGACAACCTATCCATAAGGGTATCGATTATAAAAATGTTTGGAGAAGAATGGCAGAAGGCCTTGCAAAAGGTATTACCGGATTGGATTTAAAATACAATGAACCAAGTAAGGTATGGAGGGAATTAATGATTACCTATCATGCCTGCCATGAAGCAGAGACAGGAGAATGCTCTACCATGTCCTATTGGACAGAGGAGGAAGCTTGGATCAGTTATATCATGCTTCAATCAGGTCATGGCTTAGCTCCTAAAAATTATGAGCTTGTGAAGAAGGAATATGATAGATCGATCGTAATGCCGGTATGGGACGGAGAACCTGCATACGAAATGATGCCCACTACCTGGCCAGTAATAAAAGAATTTCATGATCACTGGATTGTTCGTAAGAGAGCCTACTGGAGTTTATTTGCCGGTTCCTTTGGTCACACCTATGGTCATGCTTCTGTATGGTGTATGATAGCAGAAAAAGAAAAGAATCAATTTACGAAATATACCTGGTTTGAAGCTTTAGAATGTCCTGGCGCATGGAATATGAAAATCTTAAGAGACTTCTTAGAGTCTAGAGATATAAGCAGTTGTGTGCCGGCACAGGAGATGTTACTAATGCAACAGGAAAAGCAAGATATTCCTATGGATGAACATGCACAGGCTTGCAGGCAGGAAGATGGAGATTTTGCTTGTATCTATTTTCCAAGTGGTGGAAAAGAAAAAATTAATGTCAGCAATTTAAAGGGACATACCTTCCATATCTGGTGGTTTAATCCAAGAGATGGCAAATGCTATACACAGGATAATGTAATAACAGAAGCACCAAAAAAGGTAGAGAATTGTGCCAATGAAATAGAGGTAGCATCCCCGACCAAAGGTGCAAGTACAGACTGGGTGTTAGTAATTGAAGTCCCCATGCTGGAAGCTTCTGCTCCGGGACAAGCAAAAATCTATGGATCAGCAGTAAAAGAGGAAAAGTTTAATAAGGTTTTTGATTGGTAATTCTATAAAAAGGGGTTGTCGCTTTTACGATATATCACAATCGTGAAGTGACAGCTCCCTTTTTAGTATGTAGGCATTCTTTGAGAATGGGTAAAATTGTAAAATGTTAGTAATAATTATTATTATCAAGATGCTATTGATTATTTCAAACGAAAGTATTAAAATTGATATACTCAAAAGATTATAAAAAACGAATTTATGATAAAATATGATACATAGGAGGTATCTATGAAAGGCACAGTAGTATCAACCTGGGTAGAATCCAGTAGAGCTTTATTCGGAAAGAATATTGTAGATCAGGCTTTGGCCGCATATAAATTACAACCGGATGTTATTTTTTCACCTCTTGAGGATGTGGACGATCATGTTGCAACCGGTATAGTCGATCATATAGGCCAGCTTGTCGGTAAGGATCACCAGGAAATCTGGAGAATTATGGGCGAACAAAATATTGGGACCTTTAGCAAGGCTTATCCGGGGTTTTTTCGTCATGAATCAGCATATCAATTTCTAAAATCAATGAATGATGTTCATGTCATTGTCATGAAACGGTTTAAAGGAGCAGTTCCACCAATTCTTGATGTCACCCCCCTCTCTTCTCATGATATATTATTTACATACCGTTCCAAACGAGGAATGCATCATTACCTGTTTGGATTAATTAACGGAGTTGCAGCTTATTTTAATGAAAAAATACAAGTGGAGATACTTGACCAAAAAGAGGGAGAAGTACAGCTAAAGCTAACTTTTGAAAATGAAATTCAGTACACAAAAAAATATCCGTTGAACCAAATGTTATCCTTTGGTTTTATTAAAAATACGTCCATTAAGACCTCTATCTTAAATACGGTGTTATTAATGATCGTATCCCTTTTTATTCTGCCGGATAAGTTAAGTGTAATACCAATTGGTATTGCAACCTTTGTTATCTCCTATCTTTCCTCTGTATTGCTGCATAGACCGCAGAAATTGATGAAGAAGGAATTGGAGAAATTAAGTAAAAATGAATTTGTTGAATATCTGTTTATGAATACCAATGATGAATATGAAGATATCATGAATCAAATTAACGAGATCAAGAAGAGTGTCCAAAAGGACTTCATTGGCTTTAATGCTATTGTTGATGAAATGTATACCTTTAATCATTCGGTAACGGAAATCGCTCAGACCATGCAATCTACCTCCAATGATATTACAGGAGTGCTTGATGAGGTAGCGATAGCAGCAACGACACAAGCAGAGGATACAGAGCATTCCGTAAGTATTTTAAACGACAGTATTATGAATGTAACCCGTATTTCTGACGAGAGTCAGGACAATAAAGGTAAGATTGAAACTGCTATGGAAAATCTGGAGAGCAGCTTCCATAATGTTCATAATACAACAACAGAAATTAATCAGGTTTTAAATAAGTTTAATGCAATTCGTAACAATAGTAACGAGTTAAGACAGAATGCACAGAGTATTACGGAAATAGTATCCATCGTATCTTCCATAGCAAAACAGATTAACTTATTGGCATTAAATGCTTCGATAGAAGCAGCGAGAGCCGGAGATGCAGGTAAGGGTTTTGCAGTAGTAGCTGAAGAGGTTAGAAGATTATCTGTTGAGACAAATAAGGCAGTTGATGAAATTAACCATAACTTGACAGCGTTTGTTGATAGCATTGGTGGTGTGGTTGAAGACATTGACCTTCAGTATCAGGTACTTGAGACGGAAAGCTTTAAACTTACCGATGCGGTAAATACCTCAAGCAATGCCAACCAAAATCTTAAGACGGTATCTGATCTAATGATCCAGACCTCACAGGAACTTAAGGTGGAAGCTGATAATATCTCTTCCTTATTTGATAATATGCATAGCCTAGCTGCTATAGCGGAGGAAAATTCAGCGGCAACAGAGGAAGCAAGTTCTAATGTAGCTGTATATGTGGATCAGATTAACGAGCTTACACATCAGATTACCGTATTTGATTCAATGATTCAGAATTTCCAGGAAGA
>JAEWEO010000146.1 GCA_023389295.1 Bacillota bacterium | reverse complement strand
GAATACGTAATTTCAAAAGATTCCGTACTAGAATCTTGCATAGCAACTAGTAAAATTTACAGACTGGCACTTGGTTTTTTTCGTATGCCCTGAAAATGATACTATAGAGCAAAACATAGAAATAGCTCTCTATCCAGTATTGGTACGGGTGCAACGCACCTCGTACCCCAACACTTTGTACAGTATAAGAGTAAGATCATAGTTTCATTTGCTATGATACTTACTCTTATTTTTGTTATAATAAGTAGACCTTAATGGTTGGCGTCCCCAACACTGGATTTTTACATCCGTCTGTCAAAGAGTCAGCCATCTACTTATTATAAATATTCGATTAAGCAGGTTGAAAACATTTAATGTCTTTCGTGTCACGAGCAAATATGAATAGTAATAAGATTAGATGGGAAAGGAAGGTATACACATGATTAGTGTAGGTATTGATATTTCAAAAGACAAAAGCACTGTATGTATTTTAGCACCATATGGAAACTTTATTAAAAAACCATTTATTATCGAACACACCAAAGAATCAATTAATGAGCTAGCACTATTTATTAACTCATTGTGCGAAGAAACTAAAGTAGTAATGGAATCAACAGGAATCTATCATCTTCCAGTATTAAAGCAACTACTTAGTCATAATCTTTTTATTTCACTTATTAATCCTTTAGTAATGAATAAATATGCTAATACAAATATTAGACCAGGTAAGACAGATAATAAAGATGCTATTACAATTGCAAACTATGGTATTGATTACTGGTATAAACTACAGCCTTATGTTGAAAAGGACACTCGTTATGAACAGTTAAGATTACTTTCTCGGCAATATAATCAATATATTAACATGCGCGTAAAGTGTAAATTGGCTCTATTAAATTTATTAGAGCAGGCAATGCCACAAATCACAACCTTATTAGAAAATGATTCACAAGATATAAAGCGTGACAAATTAAATGCATTTGTGAAAAAATACTGGCATTACGACAATATTACAAAATTTACACAGCGACAATTCATAGCGAATTATAATCAATGGGCAAAAAAAGAGGGATATCAAGTTAGCCAATCAAAAGCCGAAAAAATATATGCATTGGCTAGCAATAAAATCCCCACTTTATCCTCTCAAGATCCATCGACCAAAATGTTACTCTTAGAGGCTATTCGTATGTATCGCGAAATCAATACATCTACAGATATGATTTTATCACAAATGAAAAATATTGCAAAAAATTTAGTAGAATATGATATCTTAATATCGATGAAAGGAATTGGTGAAAAATTAGCACCTAGATTTATAGCTGAAGTTGGAGATGTTCGAAGATTTCATAGTGCTAGCGCATTAATTGCTTATGCTGGTATAGATGCTCCAGCATATCAGTCAGGCCAATTTTGTAGTTCTAATAGAAGGATCTCTAAAAGAGGTTCAAAGTCTTTAAGAAAAGTCGGCTACGAGATAATGGCCTCCTTTACACGGCAGAAACCACTTGATAATGATATATATATTTATATAAAAAAGAAAGAATCAGAGGGAAAAGCCAAAAAGGTTGCTAAAGTAGCTGGGTTGAATAAATTTTTAAGAATATATTATGCAAAAGTACGTGATGCATATCTAGCTTAATATAAAGTTTAGGCATACTTTTTTTAAGGGAGCTTTTGGCTCTTTTAATAGCATGCCTAAATTTATAGAAACTTTTATAAAATAATTAAAAATAAGGGCTTGACAATCCTTAGCAGGTTTGACAGAGAGCCGTTTATAAAAACAGACAGTCTCTAAATATCATATTATTTTTATTATTTTCTGTTAGCAGGTTCAATATTGATGCTCTTACCTTTAATCTTAGCATCTTTCATAACTTGAATTACATCACTAGCATATTCTTTTGGTACTTCTACGAATGTATACTTGTCAAACATATCAATCGTACCTATTAATTTACCTGGCATTCCAGTTTCACCCGCAATTGCTCCAAGGATATCTCCTGGTCTTGCATTTTGCTTTTTACCAATATTGATGAATAGACGAACCATTCCTTCGTTAGCACCAGTATCACCAAAGTCAATGGTTTCAGAAGAAATCATATCATTCTGGTCATTGTCTCCCATAGCTAACTTCAAGAAAGCTGCAGCTACATCAAGGGAAGTATAATCTTCCTCATTTACTCTACTTTCAATCAAGTCTACCATCTTACTTAAATCTTCTGATTTAATTAATTCATCGATTTGATTAAGAATCTTCTCTACCTTTGTATTAGCAACATCATTAATTGATGGAATTGGCTGACATATAATTTTTGTCTTACAATATCTTTGAATATCTTTTAATTTGTAAACTTCTTTACCTACGACAAAAGTAAAGGCTCTACCTGTTCTTCCTGCACGACCTGTTCTACCAATGCGGTGAACATAGAATTCGTCATCTTGTGGTACATCATAGTTAAATACTGCTTCTACATCATCAACGTCAATACCTCTGGCTGCAACGTCAGTTGCAACTAAGATTTCTGTTTTTCCATTACGGAATCCATTCATAACACGGTCTCTTTGTTGTTGTTTCAAATCACCGTGAAGACCTTCTGCAAAATATCCTCTTCCTTTTAAAGAAGTAACTAATTCATCTACCATTTTTTTAGTATTACAGAATACTAATGATAGTTTAGGATCGTACATATCAAGCAATCTTGATAAAACTTCCTCTTTATTCTTTGGTTTACATTCATAATAATATTGTTCAATCTTTGGTACTGTTAATTCTTTCTTAACAACCTTGATTATAGTCGCATCTTTTTGGTAAGTACGGGCAATGTCCATAATTGGTTTTGGCATTGTTGCTGAGAATAAAACAGTTTGTCTTTCCTCTGGCATTTCTTTAAGAATTGTTTCAATGTCTTCACGGAATCCCATGTTTAACATCTCATCAGCTTCATCAAGTACAATCATCTTAACTTCATTGAACTTAACAGTCTTTCTTCTCATATGGTCCATAACACGTCCAGGTGTACCAATTACAACTTGTGTTCCAGCTTTAAGAGAGCGAATTTGTTTTGTAATATCTTGTCCACCATATATTGGTAGAACTTTAATTCCATGAAGGAATTTCGCTAATTTACGGATTTCTTCGGCAACCTGAATTGCCAATTCTCTAGTAGGGCAAAGTACTACAGCTTGTAGATGTTTGCTCTTTGGATCAACTGATTCAAGCAATGGGATACCGAAAGCTGCTGTCTTTCCTGTACCAGTCTGTGC
>JAEWEO010000122.1 GCA_023389295.1 Bacillota bacterium | reverse complement strand
GATAGTTCTGGATTATGCTTTTTATATTCTGTCTCCGTTTGTTCTTTTGATTTTTTGTAGCTTTCTAGCTCTACTTTCTGATTCTCCACCCACGCTTTATGCTCTACAATTCTCTGCTTGCATTCCGTCATTTCCTTCTGTTTCGTGGTGTAGGCCACTTCCTTTGCTTCAATTAATGAAGCTCTTTTTGCTCCTTCGATGCGAGCGGTGACAGTAGCCATTTCTTCCTCTCTACTTTCCAGTTCTATTTTCCTGTTCTCGGCATTTTCAAGTAGAGTAAACATTTTATTCGTATCAGTAGCCAGCCTAATCAGCGAGAGTATTCTATCAAGCTCATCTTGATTTGATTTTAATGCTTCGTTAACTTCTTTCTCCTTGGTATCTGCTTCTTCAATAATTTGTTTCACCAGTTCTAATAACTTGTCCGTATCACTTTCAAGAAAACGTGGAGATTCCTCCCATTGTACAGAATAAGCACTTCCCTCTACACATCGCACATCCTCCATTTCACGAATAATATCCTTACGGTTATCCTCTAACTTACCGTACATAACTTTCGCACGGGCTTTCAACTCTTCTTCAATACGCCAATAGATCCTAGTGTTGAATATCTTTGCAAAAATTTCTTTTCGTTCCTTTGAGGGTGCATGAAGCAGTTTTAAGAAATCTCCCTGCGCAATCATGGCAATCTGAGTAAATTGATTCACATCCAAACCAACGATATCAATAATCTTTTGATTGGTTTCTTTTATTTTTCCCTTATAAGGTAGCCCATCCGGTAGGATAAGTTCTACGGTAGGCTGATCAATGGTAGTCGTATATTCACCGTCTTTATTTTTTTTCTTGCTAATTCGGCTCTGCCTTGGGTACCTGATAATCGTATAGGTTTCTCCATTGTATATGAATTTCAGTTCCACAAAAGTACGGGTATCTTCCTGTGCAAACTGACTTCGCATCATTTCGCCGTTTCTCTTACCACCGCTTGTCTCATCATATAGAGCATAAGTAATGGCATCAAAAATCGTTGTTTTACCTGCACCCGTATCTCCGGTAATTAAGAAAATACCGTGATTTACGTTAGTGAAATCCACAACCTCTTCGCCTGCATAAGATCCAAAGGCAGACATTTTTATGTAGATTGGTTTCATCCTTATTCCGCCTCCTTTACCGCGTTAATTACCTCTGCAATTATCTTCTCTTCTTCTTCACTCATTGGAACACTCTGCATCTCCTGATAAAATTCTTTAAAGGCCTCAAAGGGGTCCAAAACTGAAGCTTCCCCTTCTGCGTTCTCAAATTGTGCTCTTGTCCTACTATTCTCTACCTTAATCTCAAGGATGTGATCATAATGTTCCTCTAATTGATCTTTTGGTTTGTAACTTTCCGTCTCATCGGTCAGGGTAATGCTAATGTAATCATGTCGGTTTTCATCCGTTGCCCTACTAATAATTTCACTAAGGCTTCCTTTTTCTCTTCTCACATCCTGACTTGCAATGAGAGGAATCTTATCAATCAGGATTTCTTCCTCTTTGGAGCCTAGTGTGACCATGGTAATGGATTTGTTATGTTTTTCCTCACTTACAGAATATTTTAAGGGCGTTCCACTATAGCGAATATGTTTCTCCCCGATATGCTGTGCCCCATGAAGGTGTCCTATTGCAACATAATCAAAGCGTTTGACACTTGAGATGTCCACACTATCAAGTCCGCCTACGCAGATATAAACCTGTTCTGACTCACAGGTCTCGGGCGTAGTGTCACCGGATACATAAAACTGGTGAGAAATCAAAACATTTCTCTGACGATAGTCAATATTCTCCCGGCTAAGTAATGCAGTAATAGCAGAATCATAGCTAGTAACTACCTTTTCTTCAAATAAATGTCTAACATATCCCGGCTTGGTAAATGGTAATAGATAAAAATTCACGTCCCCATGCTCATCCTGTAATACTATCTTCTTCAGATACTCATCCTCTTTCTGGGGTGGCATAACCGATATGTAAATCTTATGCCTCTCCAAAAATGCACTAGCATAATTCAAACGCTCAGCTGAGTCGTGATTACCTGCAATAATTAAAATCGGTATACTCGGTCTGATATCTGACAAGTCCATTAGAAACTGATCAAAAACGGTATATGCTTCTGCAGATGGTACCGATTTGTCATAGATATCCCCGGCTATAATAATGGTGTCTGGTTGGTATTCCTTTGCTTTCTCTACAATTTGCCTTAGAATCTCTACCTGGTTATCCTTTAAATTATAATAATGTAACTGCTTCCCGATATGTAAATCAGAAATGTGAAATAGCTTCATACGGACCTCCCCCTAACTCTTATTAATATTTTATCTTACCTGATCCCATCTAGCATTCGATAATTCCTGCCACCATAACCAGTTATTTACTTATCCTGATTATATCAGTAGCCACTCCCAGAGCATGACTTTTGAAATTAAAACATACAATTATTCTCTTCATAGAAACTGTATAATTCTATTTTCATCATTTTCTATTGATACTGTTCCTTATACCAACGAATTAACTTACCAGCGATGCTATCTGTAGTCGGTATGTTCGGTAAATTATCTGCTCTGTACCAATTTGCATCTGTTATTTCATAATTATCTACTGCAACTTCTCCACTCTCATATTCCGCTATAAAAGCCATCATGAGGGAATCCGGAAATGGCCAAGGTTGGCTGGCAAAATACCTAATGTTCTTGACTTTTATTCCGACTTCTTCCCAAATCTCTCGCTCTACACATTGTTCCAAAGCCTCCCCCGGTTCAACATAACCTGCTATCAGGCTGTATAATCCTTCTTTAAAGTTTTGATTATGAGCAAGAAGTATTTGATCGCCACGAAAAATTGCAGTTATGGTAGCTGGGGCAATTCTAGGATAAATAATATTTCCACAACTAGAGCATACTTTTGCTCTTTCATCCAGCTTATCTATGGTTTTATTCCCACAACATCCACAATACCTATTCATACTATCCCAATGAAAAAGATGATTAGCTACACCGATCAGCATAAATATTCTTGGATTATCGGTTAAGTGTGTAACTTCTCTTCGATCAATCAGCTCCTGATTCGAAAGCAACCCGTTACATTCACTCAATCTAATACAGTAGCAATCTTTCTCCTCATACTTGCCGATATATAGCAGCAAAGAACTATCTAATATAATATTTTCAACTTCACGAATGGTTGGTATGTATAATTGATCTGACTGTCTCGTCATTAATATTTTATTTTCTACCAAAATTATGATATACGAATTCTCATTCATCACTTTGGGCTTTCGAAAGTCAGATTTGTAATTAAAGTTTTTGATAAATTCCATACGTTTTATCCTTTCACGGCTCTTTGATCAGTTGTCAGTTCCTTTAAGAATCGACAAATATTTATTGCTTTAGTGTATCAGATAATAAAGCCTGTGACAAGAAAGCTTATTGTGGATAAGAAACTATTTTATGATATATGTATAAAAGGAGATAACAACCTAAGCTGTTATCTCCTTTTATGTCTCCTAAACTGTATTTCCCACGATACTATTGCAAGATGAACTATTTAAATTGACTATAAAAGATACTAGGAGAGCTACTCTACTTTTACCACCAGCTATAATATGGTGTCTCTTTGTTCTTCTTTCCTTTATTATCATTTTCAATAGAATTCTGGCTTGCATTATTACTTGAAGTACTACTTACACCATTACTGGTATTAATACTTGTATTGTTAGAATTTCTTGTACTGTTCTTTTTCGGCATAGAGTAAACCTCCCATTCATGATTTACCTATATTATTTGTAAATCTTATAGAATCATCCTGTAAATAATTGGTTTGTCCAAAGATAAATAAATGGAATCAAAATGACTGGGGGGATGACTTTTTTATTGGGTTTCATTCAAAAATATACAAATTATTTATTAGAAGCGGTACGATAAAACAAGGTTGTCACAAGAATGCCTAACAATAACAATGCAATACTTAGAACGAAGGGCAATATTCTTGAAATATCACT
>JAEWEO010000044.1 GCA_023389295.1 Bacillota bacterium | reverse complement strand
GCAGCGAAAATAGGGGTATAGTTCAGCTGGTAGAATAACGGTCTCCAAAACCGCAGGTCGTGGGTTCAAATCCTACTGCCCCTGTCAATAGAAGAGTTCATACGAAAGTATGGACTCTTTTCGTTACCTATGGTGGCAAATTTGTGCCAATCGTTTTGCAACCAGCAAGTCCGGTATTGAAATAAGTAGTAAAAAAGAGCATAAAAAAATGGAGACAACTGGACTTGAACCAGCGACCCCCTGCTTGTCGAGCAGGTGCTCTCCCAACTGAGCTATACCTCCATAAATTGGAGTATATCATGGAATGATGTTTGATACAAGAAATAAAGAGTGGATGATAACATGTTTTCTCATTTTAGGTGTATTACCCAGAGGTAGCAAAAGCTTCAGGATGAACACCCCTCCCTCCGTTTCAAAGGAATATAATCCGCCATGGCGTTCCACAATGTCGACCATACTTTTGATTCCTAAGCCATGTCCGGCTTCTTTTCTATTTGATATGGGCAATTCGCCCTCCATTTCAATCTTTCCCACATAGGCATTTTCTGTGGAAATAACCAGCCTGTCACCGTTGATAACGGCATTGATATAAACCTTGCGAAGTTTCTTCTCCTCTACCAAATTGACAGCGGTGATGGCGTTCTCTAGTGCGTTGGAGAGCAGGGCACAAAGTTCGGTGTCATTCACATCAAGTTCTTCCGGTAATTTGACATCTGCGTATAGAGCAACCTGTATCTTTCTTGCTTTATTTTCAAAGTTAGATAAAATCAGATTGACTGTTTCATTTTCACAATATCGTATCGGGGTCAGTGCATCAATAACGGCTTCTGTACTGGCAAGATATTCTTTGATTTTCTGGAGATCACCATCAGCTGCAAAACCTCCAATGAGTGACAAGTGATGACGCATATCGTGACGATAGATCATAGTGTTGTTTTGCATCTGGCGCATTGTGGCAAGCTCTAACCGAGCTTGCTGGAATTGAGAAGCAAAGATGTCCCTCTCTCTCTGGGCCTTGGTCTGCTGTTGAGATTCATTGTAGTATAGAAGAACAAACACTAAGTAGAAGGTGCAAATTACAGAAGGAGAAAATTGTACTGCTTCACGTGCACCGGAATACAATAAATCCGTATAGATGGTAGTGGAGTAGTCAAACAAATAGTACAATAGAGGCACTACACCAAAAAGCAGACAGGAGCGCGTTGATCGCTCTACAAGTTGTATTACTGAGTTAGCTACATATTTTTTCAAAAAATAGTACACAACGCACATAGTAACAAAGTAACCAATATGATCGGCAAAGCGGTTTTCGAAAACAGCAGCTGCCATCGAGCCAATCCAGCGTGGTATTTGGCAGCAAAGATAGGCTGTCAGTACGCTGCTGATTGAAATCAGAATCGGACGTTTAAAATATAGGACAAGGAATGCAATTGACGGCAAATGCGTAATTAAGGGATATAGTTTAGTTGTAATTTGTAACCCCAACATCTGCCAGCAAAGTATTTGAATGAAGAGTATGATTGTGTAAAAAAGAGCAATTGCCAGTTTACCTGCCCGTGTACATTGCACACCGGCAAAAAGAAGAGACACCGCTATACCGTACACCAAAACAATGCCAGAGCGAAATAATATAATTATGATATCGATCATAGAGTATCTCCCCTCTCGTTTGGTGTCAGAAGATATTTCATATACGCCGCTTTTACCTTCGAAAAAGCATCCCTTGCTACGGGCACCGTTTTACCCATTATAGTAATAAAACCTTTCTTATTAAGTTCGGTTACCTGGCGTAGATTTACCACATAAGAACGGTGTGGTTTATAAAAATGAGGGTTTGCCAGCAAACTTCGCTCATAATCAGTAAGATAGCCGTAGACTTCCCGTACCTCGCCGCTTGTAAGGATAAATTGTATCTTGCGGTTTATGACTTCTACATAAACAATTTGAGAAAAGGGCAGCTTCACGATACTGCTCCCTGTTTTCAACGTAAGATACGCTTCCTCTTGAGCTAACCTTGTACGCTGCTTGTCAAGGGCGGAGAATATCACATCTCTTTGTGCAGGCTTCATGATGTAGTCTTCGGCACTTACGCGGTAGCTCTCCACGGCAAACTCACGGGATGAGGTGAGAAAAATAATGGGCGTTTCATAGTTAGAACTGCGTATTTCTTTGGCAACATCCATTCCGGTAACACCGGGCATAAGGATGTCCAAAAGTAGTAAATCAAACCGACTTGATCGCATAGTCTCTAAAAGTTCCGTACCACTGCGAAAGGTTTCATAAGTAATTGAACCGTCTCGCTCTCTTCTAAAATCCTCCATAAGAGATGAAATAAGGGAAAGCTCATTTATATTGTCATCACAAACAGCAATGTGCATGTTTGTCTCCTCCGTATGTTTTTGGTATATTATACCATTGCACAAAAACTTCTTCAAGAGATGGATTTTTACAGTTACGGTTTGTGCGGTGAAAAATACGTTTCGTGCGAAAAATGGGGTTTTATAGTAAAAATGTGATATTCTTTTTCTGAGTGGTAGTTTTTTTATAAGGAAAGGGATGACACTCTATGGCGTCAGCCACATTGGACTGGTGTATCACGGGAATCAGTTTGGTAGCATTTGCTGAGAATATAGAAGTAAAATTGCATAGAGAGTGGAACGTTTGCAAAGCTTATAGGAGGGAATTATGTTTAGTTTAGAAGAGACTTATAATCAAGCAATTAGAATTTTACGTAATATAGTGGAAGATATTAGGTTTGGCAGAAAATTATATTTAAATCCTATAGAAATGTGTTCCGCTCAAATTTGTAAAAATCGAAATGCTGATACGAATATATTAACATTACTAAATAGCGTTCAGGATAAGAACCCTTATATGTATTCTCATCCTGTTAATGTAGCTTTCCTATCATTGGTCATTGGAAAATGGATAAATTTAGATTATAAAAAACTTGAAAATTTGGTTCGTGCAGGGCTTTTACATGATATCGGGAAAGCAAAGATTAAGGATAGTCTATTAAATAAGACTAGCACATTAACATTAGAAGAGATGGAAAAATTGAAATCTCATCCGGTCATAGGTTATAAAATATTAGAAAGCCTCAACGCATTTAATTCGGAAGTGTTACAAGGTGTTTTATTCCATCATGAAAGAATGGATGGAACAGGTTATCCCTTGGGGCTAAAGGGAGAAAATATCAATTTGTTCAGTAGAATAATAGCAATAGCTGATACATTTGATGCAATCACAGCTACCAAGGCATACCGCAAAAAGAATTCACCTTTAAAAGCGATTGAGGAAATACAATCAAACAGCTTAAATCATCTAGACCCATATATTAGTCAAATTTTTGTAAATAATATTATCAATTACTATAATGGTAGAGCGATTCGGTTAAGTAACGAACAAGTTGGTAATATAGTTTATATCAACCCAATAGAAATAACAAAACCATTAGTTCGTTGCGAGAATGAATACCATGATTTGTCGGTAGAAAGAGATATTGAAGTAGTTGAGCTTCTTTAGCGATGGGTAATATAAAATGCAATCGGTTCGAACATTACTTACGATTATCGTGCGGTTGAACGGAAATCCACAATCTAAGGCAATGTCTAATATTCGGCGTCCCTATTAGCAAGGGACTCACAGGCATCGCCAAACGCCGCAACCTAATATGTTCACGTACTGGTTTTTTTACAAGGCGTACGAAGCAGAAATCAATTGGCTTAGAAGAAAAACTGAATGTGGCTTTGCCAATAAATACTTAACACAAACTTTTAATTAATAGGTGTTGACATTGATAGATATCTATGGTACTATGTAAATAGTTATTTTAGTTGTAAGTTCTGATTCACATATTTTTGTAAGTCATTAATACACTTAATGGTTTACGAAAATATGTGATTTTTATTTTCATCGAAGAATACATAAAAATATTATTATTAGGAGGTATCTTTCATGAATAAAGGTACAGTAAAATGGTTTAACGCACAAAAGGGATTTGGATTTATTACAAACAGCGAAAATGGAGAAGATGTATTTGTTCATTTTTCAGGCATTGCTACAGATGGTTTTAAATCATTAGAAGAAAATCAAAATGTAACATTTGATATTACGAACGGTGCTCGTGGTTTACAGGCTGTTAATGTTGTTGTAGCTTAAGTTTATAATAATCATATAACAAAAGCCACAGATAAAACTGGGAAATGGAAGAAAACCCACGAAGTGGGTTGCAAAGTGCATGAAGCAGATTTTTCCTACATGCCCCTGTAATAAGAAAGAGTTTACACGTGATTGTAAGCTCTTTTTTTTAATCTAAATAATAGGTAACCATAAGAAAAGCACTCATAAGTATAGTGAACCCCTAAGCTTAGACAAAATCTTAGGGGTTCACTATACTTATGGGCTGCTTTTCAAGCTACCCAGGTTTTGTGTTGTTATATTATGGTTATAGGGTGTTTAGCTACAGCTACTTAACAATTGGTTTGTTATTTCTGTAGATTGGTTTATTTGATGTATTCTCCTATGATGGTGTAACAATTATTTTCCTATTTCAATTTGATTGGTACGTGTATTTCCATAACGGAGTTGGTATCAGTATGGCAACGCAAATCATAATATTCAAAGTCGAGCTTAGTATCGTCAAAGACATAGCAGCTATTTGGAAGCCATTCGTCAAAGATATACTTCCACGTATCCTTAATTGCAATTTCTGTCCCACTATTTTTAGTATCCGCTGGTGGAGTTGTAAATACTGCATATAGAGCCGCAGGAACGATGAGTTTAAATAAACTATCAGGAATGTGTGAGAAATCATCGCAATCTGCACACATTACATAATCGAATGATTTGTTGTTGTCACTTGAATAGAAAAAGCAATATTCACCATGTTTCTTCGGCTTCACGACTTCGTCAAGCAGGGTTTCTACCCTGATTCCGTTTACCAGCAACATATTTTCATCATTATCATAAAACGTAGGTGCTTGGAATGCTGCTAAATTATTTGTATCTTTCTTAAGAACATATCCAGCAAGTTTAAATTCTGGTCTTTCAGTTATAGTTGGATTCATTACAAAACCTCCGATATTCTTTATCTTTTTTGGTGTAATACCATACGCTTTTTTAAATGCCTTCAGAAATCCTGTATGTGTTTCGTATCCTGACATCACCGCAGCATCTAGAATACTTATTCCTACTGTTATTTGAGATATAGCATTTTGTAAACGTCTATTTCTGATATAATCCATTACAGTTATCCCAACGTATGTTTTAAATATCCTGTGAAAATGGCTTGGAGATACGGCACATTCATATGCGATTGTGTCGACATTCAAGTTCTGTTCAAGATTTTTGTTTATAAAGTTCAATGCTTTGTATATAATTTGGCTGTATTGTATGTTATCACCTCCAAATTTAATTTTTTAAGAGAATAACTACATTATAACACAGTCGATAATTTATTCTATTCCCAGAGTACCATAATACTAAAACCCGTTTTTATGCATAATCTCAGATTGATTACACGGACGGATGGTATACTGCTTCGTTGTACTGACGCGAATGTATCCTACTTTAATATCACCTCGCAAAAATTGTTTATCAGAAGACAGCCAGATAGTAGAGGGGGTGTGGGTTGTAAACAAAATGGGGTGTAATGACTGGAATCCTATGTGGATTTATAGTAACAATATTATATATAAACCATATTATGTATAAAAAAATGTGTGAAGTTATGATAACTGAAAGATATCTTGTTTCATTGTATGGATTTGATAGTAAATATTATACAGATGAATTTGTTGCTTATGTTTGGGAAAAAAGTGCTAATAAAGAATATTTAAATAGTGGTATTTTTGTACCGGCACTTATCAGTAAAAATAGACTTGTATGTGGAGAAATAAGAGGATGTAGTTTAGGTCAAACAGCGTACATGATAAATACTTTAAGAATCCCATCAGAAGTTACTAACGCAGAAGAGTTTTGGAATGCATATAGAAATGTACTTGCAGATGTAAAAAAAGAATTAGGGAATCCAAATATGTCATTAACAGTTCATATAGAAGATACTTTCTTTTTATTTATTGAATGATATAAATCAGGTGGTATGTGTTACCACCTGTTGATAATGGACAAATACTAATTAATGAAATTGTGCGCGTTAAAATTTTCTTAGGAAAAAAGTAGTCTGGGTAGCTCTAAAGGAAGCAAGTATCTATAACATAGAAAGAGCCCAACCATAAGGTTGAGCCCTAAGAAACTAGTTGCAATATCCAAAACTACAGTATTTTAAAATTTGATTTAATAAATCGCTACATGAGCTAAATTTGAAACACATAATGTTTTCCTCCTTGATTGGTTATCTCTTAGGAACAAATACATTGTAACACCTATGTAACAATTATGTAATATTTAAGTAATGGTAAGATAGTAATCATGTGGAGAAATCAGTAAATAAAGGAGTTTATGGGAAGAAAGAGGAAGTGTAGTGGATTTATAATAGTTAGTCAGACCGAAATGTAAATATATGCAATTTATTTAGCAATGTTAAATATCAAAAGTAATACTTAAGCGGAAAATTATATGGGATAAAATGGACAAATCCATATGGACAATGTAATTTATTTACAATTATATATTGATGAATGGAAGTATATATAGTATTCTTTTTATTAAGAAGATTTGCATTAGTTTGCACAAGGAGATTATATGAAAACATGTGTAATTTATAAATCAAAAACTGGATTTACCAAAAGATATGCAGCTTGGATAGCAGAAGAGTTGAGTTGCGACAGTATTGATTATGAAAAATGTTCTCAATCACTTATCAAACAATATGATTGTATTATTTTTGGAAGTCGTATCCATGCAGGTAAGATTGACGGGCTGAAAAAATTTAAATCGAAATATATGTGCAATGCAAACTGTAGATTGGTTGTGTTTGCTACAGGGGGAACACCGCAAGCACAAAAAGATGTTATTGATTCAATTTGGAGAGCAAACTTCTCTGTAAAAGAGTTAGAGAAAGTTCCTCATTTTTATATGCAAAGTGGTTTGAATTATGAAAAGATGGGAACTGTAGACCGTTTGCTAATGAAAACATTTGCAAAAATGTTAAGTAAGAAGGCTGATAAAAGTCCGGCTGAAAGAGGAACGGAACAAGGGATAGGAAGCTCTTATGATTGTTCTTCACGAGAGCAGATTACTTCTTTAATTCAATATATAAAAGAACAAGAAAATAGAAACCTCAACTAATCAGCTACCATGTTAATATAGCTTTAGTTTGTTATTTCTTAGTGTTAGTCTAATCAGGTTTGTTATCGAAATGAAAAGTAACTTATGATCAAAGTGAAATATTTGATTGATGATTCTTACTAAGGAAAAGAGATAATATGGAAAGCGACTGACATCAAAATAACATAAATTTCCAATTATCCACATTATCAACGATTCGCTGTGGATAATTTACATAAATTGCTAATTTGAAGAAGAAATTTAGGATATGAGATTCATTTTTGTCATTATTATCTGTTTGATTATCTAGAAAGTATGTTGCATATATCTAAGACAACGATAAAAAGGGAAGTTTGCCTTCCCTTTTTTATCGTTTATCCGTAGCTTTATTTGATGTGTTAGAATTTACTTTATTACTGGTTTTGGAACTGTTTTTATAATCCACATCATAATTGGAAGTGTTATTCTTAGCACCAGTATCTTTAGAGGGGGTAGCATTACTATTTTTCATTTTGTCCATTAAAAGCTCCTTTCCATAATATATGGTTAGTATTTGATTATGTAAAAAATGTATTCATTGAGAGGAAAAGATTTTGCTACTTTTGTCCAAAAGAAAATCCAGTGAATATAATATGAGCCATTGTTTCTTGACAAGAGGGGCGAGCGTCGTTGTTTGCGCGTAAGCAAAACATGATTGAAATAATACAGAATTTGGAACGTTACAATTATTAAGCAGAGATAGTTATTAAACCTATTAATATATTTAATAATAGATAGATTGGACAAATGATAATTTAATGATATAATTTTTTAAGCAAAAAGCAATATGATAGGGGGAAAGCCTTACATATCCTAGGGTTTACTTCCTAGTTTTTTATAATAATGGTAAATTTCTCTTATTGATTTAATAAATAAAGACAAAAAAGGAGTCGGATGCATTGTTTACAATTAAAAATTATGTAGTTGTAAAAGATCTTGAAGAAGCATTCATACTGAATCAAAAGAAAAGTAATAAGATTTTGGGTGGTATGATGTGGCTTAGAATGGGTTCACGTAACATTCAGACAGCCATAGATTTATCAGGATTAGGATTAGATAAGATTGAACAGACTGAGGATGCTTTTGAAATTGGATGCATGGTAACTCTTCGTGATCTAGAATGTGAGGAAGCTTTAAATAATTATTTTGATGGAGCAATTAAAAAATCTGTAAAACATATCGTTGGGATACAGTTTCGCAATAGTGCAACAATTGGAGGAAGCATCTATGGAAGATATGGTTTTTCGGATATTCTTACCTGTCTTTTAGCTTTGGACACCTATGTGGAGCTTTACAAAGGAGGAGTGGTCCCCCTTGCTCAGTATGCATGCATGACTCCGGATAACGATATTCTTGTAAAAATTATTATTAAAAAGGATCGTAGACAAGTATCCTATTTAACACATAGAAGGACAGCAACTGATTTTCCGGTCATTGCCTGTGCAGTCACTCAAATGGATGGGAAATGGAACGTTATACTTGGAGCCAGACCTCAAAAGGCAAAAGTTCTATTGGATAAGGAAAATATACTAAGTCAGAAGCCTTCCGAACAAGAAATTACTAATTTTATTGCATATATGAATGAAAAGATGGATTTTGATTCTAATATGCGAGCTAG
Organism: Bacillota bacterium; assembly: GCA_023389295.1. Classification (GTDB taxonomy): domain Bacteria; phylum Bacillota; class Clostridia; order Lachnospirales; family Lachnospiraceae; genus Mobilitalea. Next base: position 7,041 of record JAEWEO010000044.1, on the reverse strand, counting down.
TGGTGAATATCGCAGGCATTTGGCAGGTGTTTTAATCCGCCGTGGAATTAACGAAATAGTCGAAGGAATGGAATAGGAGTTTAGTATGGAGATAAGTTTGTGGATTAATGAAGTATTCGTTCAGGAAGAAGTTGCACCTGATACACTTCTATTAGATTTTGTTAGATCAAAAGGCTACTATAGTGTAAAAAAGGGCTGTGAGACCTCAAACTGCGGTTTGTGTACGGTGCTACTAGAAGGTAAACCGGTTTTATCCTGTTCTGTTTTGGCGGTACGTGCCAATGGAAAGCACGTAACAACGATTGAAGGTATGCAGGAAGAAGCGGCTGATTTTGGCTCCTTTTTAGCAGATGAGGGTTCCGATCAGTGTGGCTTTTGTAACCCGGGCTTTATTATGAATGTAATTGCTATGTCAAAGGAATTGAAGAACCCTACCATAGTAGAGATAGAAGAATATCTAGCTGGAAATCTTTGTAGATGTACAGGATATCAAGGTCAGTTACGGGCAATTTTGAAATACTTAAATCAAAAGAAGGAGGATTAGTAACATGAGTACAAAAGTAGTAAATACTCCAATTAGGAAAAAGGATGCTATGGCACTTGTAACCGGAAAACCGGTGTACACGGATGATCTGGCGCCCAAAGATTGCCTGATTGTAAAAATCCTTCGTAGCCCTCACGCCCATGCGATTGTGAAGGAAGTAAATAAGGAAAGAGCTCTTAAGGTGCCTGGAATAGAATGTATTTTATCCCACGAAGATATGCCGAAAACAAGATTTACGATTGCCGGACAGACCTATCCTGAATTAAGTCCCTATGATAGATTGATATTGGATGAAAGAGTCCGCTTTGTTGGAGATGCAGTAGCAATTATTGCCGGGAAAGATGAAGCTACTGTGATTAAGGCGATGAAGCTAATCAAAGTAACCTATGAGGTATTAGAACCGGTACTTGATTTTACCAAAGCAAAGGATCATAAGGTAGTTGTTCATCCGGAGTCAGACTGGAAGGTATTAATACCTCTTGGTCCTGATAAAGACCGCAATGTAGTGTGTTATGGAGTAGAGGAACAGGGAAATGTGGAGGAAGAACTGGCTAACTGCCAGTATGTCGTTGATGAGACCTATCATACGCAGGCGAATCAACAAGCGATGATGGAAACCTTCCGTAGCTACACTTACATAGATGCTTTTGGAAGATTGACCGTTGTTTCCTCAACTCAAGTTCCGTTCCATGTGAGAAAAACTTTGGCAGTAGCTTTGGAAACAAAGAAATCAAAAATCCGTGTGATCAAACCGCGTATTGGTGGTGGCTTCGGTGCAAAACAGACGGTGGTTTGCGAGATGTATCCGGCTATTGTAACCTGGAAGACCGGAAAACCGGCTAAGATTATTTATACCAGAGAAGAATCACAAATAGCGTCTTCTCCAAGACATGAGATGCAGATACGTGTAAGAATAGGTACCGATGAAAACGGTTTCATTCAAGCGATGAGTGTAAATACACTATCAAATGCAGGAGCATACGGTGATCATACCCCTACTACCATAGGATTAACGGGAACGAAGACCTTGCCTCTCTATACGAGTAAAGCGAAAGCATATCGTTTTGAATTCGAAGGAGTCTATACAAATCAAATGGCAGCAGGTGCCTACCGCGGATATGGTGCAACACAAGGACTGTTTGCAGTAGAATCAGCTATTGATGAATTGGCAGTTAAATTAAACATGGATCCTACCCTTTTACGAGAAAAAAACCTCATCAAAGAGGGAGACTTTATGCCTGCATATCATAATGAAACGGCCAATTCCTGTGCCATTGACAGATGCCTGGCAAAAGCGAAGGAAATGATTGACTGGGATAGTAAATATCCATGTGTTGATCTGGGTAATGGCAAGGTGCGTTCCGTTGGACTAGCAGCTGCCATGCAGGGTTCCAGTATTAATGATGTGGATGTTGCTTCTGTATCCATTAAAGTAGGTGATGATGGCTTTTATAATATGGGCATAGGCGCAACGGATATGGGAACCGGATGTGATACAATACTTGCGCAAATTGCAGCGGATTGCCTAGAGACTGATGTTGATAATATCATTGTAACCGGCGTAGATACTGATGTTTCTCCCTATGATAGCGGTTCCTACGCTTCTAGTACAACTTATCTAACCGGTATGGCTACCGTAAAGACTTGTGAGGAATTAAAAAAGAAAATAATCGCAGCCGGAGCTGAGATGCTTCAATGTAATGCTGAGGACGTAGAATTTGACGGAGAACAGGTTATTCATACAAAGACAAATAAGAGTGTTAAATTAATTGATATTGCAAATAGTTCTATGTGTGGTTCATCCCATACCTTAGAAGCCTGTGAAAGACATACTTCGCCGGTTTCACCGCCTCCTTATATGGTTGGCGCGGTGGAAATAGAGATTGATAAGGATACAGGTCATATTGATCTAGTAGATTATGTAGCAGTTGTGGACTGTGGAACGGTAATTAATCCAAATCTTGCCCGTATTCAGACAGAGGGTGGTATTGTGCAGGGTATCGGTATGGCTTTATATGAAGAAGTTGTTTATACCAAAAAAGGTAAATGCACCAGTAATTCATTTATGCAATATAAGCTTCCTTCTAGACTCGATATTGGGCCGATTCGTGTTGCATTTGAAAGTAGTTATGAACCAACAGGACCCTTTGGTGCGAAATCCATAGGAGAGCTTGTCATCAATACTCCATCTCCTGCATTAGCAAATGCAGTATATAATGGAACAGGGGTGAGAGTAAGGAGTCTTCCTATCACTAGCGAAAAGATTGCATTAGGAATATTAAATCAGGAATAAAATGAATCCCAATACTTTGCATTGATATAGAACAAAAAGTCAGGTAAATCAACAGTATTATCTTAATTTACCTGACTTTTATTTGTGCGTAAGCAAAGTGAGCATATACAAGTTTGTTTGCAGTAATGCAAGCGCGTACGCGAACCGTAAGAAACTCGCGTAGCGTGTTTCTTACGGTTATAAGATAGGAAAGATCTTGTTATTATTAGGTATTATTTGGAGTTATCTTTTGAGCAGAAGTTCTGCTACCTTCGGTGCTACAAGGTGGAAGGTTCTAACATCATCATCTTTTGCTATATTAGCAATTACATTAGTCTCGGAACCATAGCTAGAAAAGCTAATGATATATCCATCGGTCGTAGTAACTCTTAGAATATTGCCTGCGATCATCTTAATATAACCATTGTGATCAAGGGTAGCTTCATTAAAAGCTTGTATCACCATTTCTATTTCTCTTTTCGTTAGATCTCTTAATTTCACCTCATCAAGGCTGAATAATTCCATTTTAGATACAGTCACTAAGTCCAAAGTGATCCATTTTTCCTTTGAAGTATCGGTATCTATTACTTCTCCAACAATAGATTTAACCGTATCGGATTTAATTCGTATTAGCATAGAGGGATAAGTAATTACCATCATGACTCTTACATTATCTCCGGGAGGAGTTACTTTAGCATAAATATTGATGATATCAGGTGTGCTATAACTTACTTCATCAAGAGTAATTGTAAAGCCTCCGGTAGGTCTTTCGCCGCCACCAATTAATGCATAGATATATTTACCCTCTCTGATATAGCTAATACCTAATTTCTGATTATTCTCATCATACCATTTCATTAAGGTGCTGTTATCCCTAATGCTATCCGCCATAATTTCTTCATAAGAAACAGCAGTAGCGCTGGTTATGGATAATACTTTTTTCTTACTATCCCAAGAGACCTTTGCTCCAACACGTTCGAATACGGTTACACCAGGTACAAAAACTCTTCCTCCAACGTTTTTAATTGGAGATTTAATTTTAACCGTTTCTGGAATACCGGAGAAGTCTGCATCACGGTGGATATAAAATTCACTTTTTCCTACAATAAATTCAAAATGCATCATGTCAACGTCTAACCACGCAGTTTTACTTTTTTTATCCCATCTTACTGTTGCACCTAAAGCCTCAGCGGTTTGTCTAAGAGGTATCATTACCTCATTATTTTTGATATAGGGTGAAACCTTATATTCCACCTTTTTGCTATTTACGGTTACTGTAATTTTAGATGCTTTACTACCTGCAAATGCAGTCATACCAGTAAATAAAGTCATTATAATAACAAATATAATTAGTATATTTATTTTCTTCATAAAAATTCTCCTTTTAAAGTTGAGTTATCGTTGTATGCGATACAATGATTAGACGCAAGAGAATTCCTTATGGTTCCTATATTAGAAAAATAAGGTTTTCAATTAGACTTATATTGGGACTAGTTAGTTATAACTGTTATTCAATAATGTAAGCTTCGCAGGCATTATTTGAATCATGTATTAAAAAACCGCATCACTACAATAGAATGATGCGGTAAATATAATACTTTATTAAGGCAGGGATTTAGAATATTCTAAAAATATTACATATATTACATCTTCGCCTGCAACATCTTCTCCTACGATTACAAGACAAACGAACCCCTCCTTATTTAAATTAGGAATTATGTTCCCATAATCATATTATGCGAATTATAGTGAAAAGTGTCATTTTGGCTCGAAAAAGTTTTATTATCTACAGTCTTCTTCAGCAATGGGATTATCAATTAGTGTGCCAACTCTGAATTGATGTCTGTGGTTATCATTTTCGGTAGTGACTGACTCTAGAAAATGTACATGTCGATCTCCAACTCCAATCGCTCCTGTAGTTCTTCCGCAAAATTCATGATAATGGTTTTCATAAAAGTCGGTTCGAAACTTCACTTCGTGATAGTGATCCCCACCAACTTGAATTGCTTCACCCGATACCGTAGCAAACCGATGGTTATGAGGATCTTCTTCATGCTCTGCTATCTCAACGCTTCCTTGAATTTCATGAACATGCCTTTGCTTCTCATTGCGATTATCATTATGATTTCTGTCGTATGAATTTTGATAATAATTACTCATATATCCACCCCTTGTTATAATATTAGAAACTATTATAAGTTCCCATAATTATAATATGAACATGGTGTAGATTTGTGTAAGATTATATGGAAAAAGGTCATATTGATAAGGTAGTCCGAAAGGGAATTATATTGCAAATTGATACACATTATACATATTAATAAAGATAATCACGATCATGAGAGCAATGAATAGTTTTTCTACCGTTTTATTATCAATCTTCTTATTTACTGCTCGTCCGACGATGGCTCCGAAGATACCTCCAAAAATCATTAATACCAGTAATACGGGATCAAATTTGGGCACACTACCGGTAATAATCGTCATAAGCAGGCTGGTCATTTGAGAGAACATAATGATATAGAGAGAGTTTTGTGCAGCAATCTTTGTATCCATGGAGAAGAAAAAGTATAGAACCACAAGATTGATAGGACCACCACCAATACCTAAAAAGGAGGAGAGAATACCTAGTACAAAACCTATCACAATGCACAACAAAAGATTTGAAGTATTTTTTGTTTGAATACTATCTTTCTTCATGGTGTATATTAAGGTTCCTATGGTTATGACTAGTAAACAGAGAGCTTGGACAGCACCAATCATTTCTTTGTCAGTAAAAAGGTCTGATATATATTCAAATCCCCATTTTCCAAGGACTCCACCAATTGCAGCACCAATTGCAAGTGGAGTTCCTATTTTCATATCAATAGAGGATTCTTTGGCTAATTTTGCTTTGCCTACAGAATAACAGGACATAGAGAGTACGGTGATACCGGATAAAAAGCTTATGGTAGCAACACTTAAGATGTGAAATGCATCTAGCGTCGGCTTAATAATTACTCCACCGCCAATTCCACAGATAGCTCCAAGGAGTGATGCTCCAAAACTTATTAGAAAAAATATTATATTCATGTTATTCAACTTCCTTCTGTAATTATATTTAGTATATCATGAGGTCATGTTCCTATGCATTTTCATAGCTGAATTCATTCCATCGCTTTACAGCTTTCCCTGTTCGCAATATAGAAGGGTAATTCTATCTTAAGGGGAAGGGATTTACCATTCTCAATACGGTCAATTAGGATTTTGGCAGTCATTTTACCTAGCTCCTCCATGGGAACATGAATGGTAGTTAACATCGGAGATACATACTGCGCTGTATCAATATCATCAATACTGATAATCGAGATATCTTCGGGTATTTTATAACCCATCTCTTTGATCGCCTTCATGGCACCAATGGCTGTCAAATCATTCGCACAGAAAAGGGCGGTTATACTATATTGATTCTTTAGATATTCTTTTACGGCTTTGTAACCACCCTCAGAGGAGAGCGGTGTCACAATGATATGCTCTCGTTTTATGGGGAGATTTAAGGCGGTCATAGCATCACAATAACCTTGATAGCGAACCTCTTTATTTTTTTCACCAACATAACCAATCATGGTATGACCCAGCTTGTGAAGATGTTTAACAGCAGCCATGGAGGCCTGGTAGCCATCACAGATGATCTGGTCAAAATCATGATCAACCTTATTTAGTCCGGTATATACCACGTGTTTATAATGACTTTTGATGAACTTTAGTAAGTTTTGGTCAAAACGCCCTAGTATTGCTATTCCTCCCACTTGATTCCCTGTAATTAAGTGATAGACATTCGTATCATTGATATCAAAAGCTGTAAAGGAGTATTTCATGAGATAGCCTTGCTTAAATGCTTCCTGTTCAATAGCCCTAGCAATTTGTGAGAAAAATGGATCATTCATGTCTGTCGTGGAGCGAGCAAAGATACAGCCTATGGTTTTGGAGGAACTTTCCATGCCATAGGAAGTATTGCCTAGCTTTAAATTACGAGCAGTAGTATTAGGAACATAATTTGATTCACTAACAATTTTCCATATCTTATCCTGAACTTCTTTGCTTGCTACCTTCGTGTTGTTTTGGTTTATTACACGCGATACGGTAGAGACGGACACACCGGCTAACTTGGCAATTTCCTTTAATGTCATAGATCCTTGATCTCCTTTCCTGCCAGTCCTTCCTTTTAGTATACACGGTTTAGTAT
>JAEWEO010000023.1 GCA_023389295.1 Bacillota bacterium | reverse complement strand
TGATACGGGATGGTGAACTGGTCAAGGAGAACGGCTATATTACTGATGTTATTACGGATGAGGCAATTAGTTTTATAAAAGAAAAGCGTAATTTTGATAAGCCATTTTATTTAAGTGTACATTATACCGCACCCCACTCACCATGGGTGAATTCACATCCTAAAAAATATACGGATATGTATGAAGATTGTGAATTCAATAGCTGTCCTCAACGAGATACACCCCACCCCTGGGCGTTGACCGAGGTGGTTAAAGCCTATGAGAATCCAAGAGAGAACCTAATTGGCTATTATGCGGCGATTACAGCTATGGATGATAATATAGGACGACTGATTGATACCCTGGAAGAGGAAAATCTTCTGGAAGATACCTTGATTTGTTTTACTAGCGATAACGGATTTAATTGTGGACATCATGGCATATGGGGAAAGGGAAACGGGACCTTTCCAATTAATATGTATGACTCCTCAGTAAAGGTACCCTTTATCTTGAGCCATAAAGGAGTAATACCGGAGAATCAAATTAATGATCATATGTGCAGCGGATATGATTTTATGCCAACATTATTAGACTACTTAGGCTTTCAAAATCCACATAGCGAAGGCCTTCCCGGTAAAAGCTTTTTAAATAATATTTTTTATGATGGAATTAAGCAAGAGAGCGATAATGCAATTGTTGTTTATGATGAGTATGGACCAGTACGAATGATACGATCAGAACGTTATAAATATGTACACCGATATCCCTTTGGTCCGAATGAATTATATGATTTGGAGCAGGATCCAGGAGAAGATAAGAATTTAATTGAAGATGAAGATTATAAGCATATTCTTATAAATATGAAAAAGAATTTAGACAATTGGTTCTTGCAGTACGTGGATACCAGGATCGATGGAGCGAAAGAGCCTGTCCTTGGTGGAGGTCAGAAAGAGCGGGCAGGCATCCTAGGACCAGGAACCGATGTTTATAGAAAAAATACATCGATATAAAAGCAGAAAATTAGATGGGAGAAATGGTATGTCAAAGACAGCATCGAGAAAAGGAAAGAAACCCCTTCTCAGACGAGATACAGCAGACAAAACATTTGCATTCGCTTTATTAATACCAGCGATATTAACCACGATATTATTTATATTAATACCCCTAGTGGATTCCGTTTACAGAAGTTTTTTTGATTATAAAGTCAGTAACATCATTTCTGGAAAACCAGGAGTATGGAATGATTTTGCCAATTACGTGAAATTATTTACAAACGGTAAATTACCGACGGCAATAGCGAATACACTACTTTTCGTATTTGGAGTAGTAATTGCACAGTTTATCATAGGAATGGCGCTGGCACTCATTCTTAATACGAATATGAAAGCATCCCGCCTGATCCGAAGCCTTATGATGGTTCCTTGGGTAGTTCCTACCGTAATATCCGGTCTTATTTGGATGTGGATGTTCCAACCACAATATGGATTAGTAAAGTATCTGGTAGGCGTGATTACCGGAGGAAATGTTACGAACTTTGCGATTTTGAATAATCCTACGACGGCTATGTTTGGTGTATCGATTGCAGCTCTCTGGAAGCAGATACCCCTTAGTGCACTATTATTGTTAGCAGGACTTTCCAATGTTCCTGAGGATATGCTTGAGGCTGCAAAAATTGATGGAGCCAATGCACGGCAGAGATTATTAAAAATAATTGTACCAAGTATGAAAAGTGTAATTAAAGTTACAGTTTCTATGTCAATTATTGAAAACTTCAAACAATTCCCGTTGTTCTGGACCATGACCGGTGGTGGACCAAATAACTCAACCACTACCATGGCGATTCTAAGCTATCGTGAAGCGTTTGTATCGAATAATTTTGGTTCGGGCGCTGCGGTAACTACCGTATGGATGTTAATGATGGTTATTGTTGTATTTGTCTATAACCGTATATTTAAAAATGAAAAGGCCTAGGAGGGAACCATGAGGAAAAATAAAACATTAGGCTTAGTACTGAAATATTCTGTACTCGCAATTATATTGATATTCTTGCTATTTCCGGTTACATGGGTATTACTTACATCCTTTAAGACAAATATGGAGGCATATCGCTTTCCCCCTACATTTATACCGGAAATGCCAACATTACGGGGATATATAAATCTATTTACAAAAAACAATGAATTTTTTATCTATTATAGAAACAACTTTATTGTGGCAGGAGGAGTAGCAACCTATGTTTGCTTCATAGCAATTATAACGGGTTACTCCCTATCAAGATTTAATTTTAAATGGAACGGATGGATTTTTGCTTTATTTACCTCTGCTCAGATGTTTCCCATCGTCAGCCGCTTAATTTCCTTATATAAAATGCTGGGAGAAGTACATTTGATTAATACAAGAATAGGTTTGATCTTGGCAGTATCTGCATCCATGATACCTTTTACAACCATGTTGATGTCAAGCTTTTTTGATGCCATACCAAAAGAGATTGAGGAAGCAGCGTATGTGGATGGAGTGGGACGTTTAGGAGTTCTTATTAAAGTAGTGATTCCCTTGGTAAAATCCGGTATTCTCGCGGTGGGTATCTATTCCTTCTTGCTATCTTGGGATGATTATCTCCATGCATCAACGTTAATTCAGACAGATAACCTGCGAACATTATCTGCAGGCTTGGCATTAAGGTATTTGGGTGAAATGTCCTACGACTGGTCATTGATTAATACTATTTCTGTTGTTGCAACCTTACCGATGGTATTCGTATTCTTCTTCTTCCAAAAACACATGGTAAAAGGCTTGGTTGCCGGAGCGGTAAAGGGTTAAAAATTTTAACAACAAAAATAATTACATAACGAAAGAAGGAAGACTATGTTAGTAACAAATAGAGAGGCATTACTACATGCCAACCAAAATGGCTATGCAATACCAGCCATTAATACACAGGGAGGAAACTACGACATTATATGGGCTATTTGCCGGGCAGCAGAAGAAATGAAATCTCCAATTATCCTGGCTCATTATGTCTCTACTGGGGCATATTCCGGCAATGATTGGTTTGTTGAGGTATCAAAATGGTGTGCTAATAAAGTATCCGTTCCTGTATCCATTCATTTGGATCATGGAGATAGCTATGAGATTTGTAAGGAAGCCTTGGAGCTTGGCTTTACTTCAGTAATGATTGATGGTTCTACAAAGCCGATTGAAGAAAATGCAGAGCTTACGAATAAAGTGTTACAGGAAGCAAAAAAATACGGAGTGGTAGTAGAAGCGGAAATTGGCGAGCTTGTTCGTCTAGATGGAGACGGAGTTGCCCTTGAAAATAAAAACATAGCAAATCCGGAAGAGGTTCGTAGATTTCTTGCCCTATGCCAACCGGATACCCTAGCAATTGGTATCGGCAATGCCCACGGGTACTATAAGGGAGAGCCGGATATCAAATTGGATGTACTTAGAAAAGTGAGAGAGTTTTCGGATATACCTTTGGTTCTCCATGGATGCACCGGTATGTCGGAAAGTATTATAAAAGAGGCAATCAGGTTAGGTGTGGCTAAAATCAACTTCGGTACAGAGATTCGTTATAAATATGTTGAGCATTACGAGGAAGGATTAAAAGAGCTGGATCATCAGGGTCATTCTTGGAAATTATCCAAGTTTTCAAATGATAAGCTAACCGAAGACATTAAAGCCATCATCCGCCTGGC
>JAEWEO010000021.1 GCA_023389295.1 Bacillota bacterium | reverse complement strand
TTCCTAACTGTCTACGCTTAGCCCTGCCTGTTACCAGACAACACCCAAGACTCGCTAACGGTGGTTTGCTGGACCTTGCCGTACGGGGTTTCCACCCGTTAAATTATCCGCCCTTTTCTAGGCGCACTTAACCTTTAACTGCACCTGCAGTAAGACCATCTACTATCTGATTACTAAAACAGCAATATACTAGGATGGAAGGCAGAACAGCAATAACGATGGCTGCAAACATCTGTGTATAATTCGTAGAATATGGTCCTACAAAATAGGTCAGCGTAACGGATAATGTCTTCTTGCTGGCATCCGAAATAAATACCATGGCTAATAACAACTCATTCCAATTATTCACAAACGTCATAAGTCCAGTAACAAATAATCCTGTCCTTGATAGAGGAAGTGCTATCTTTAGGAAACAACGGTATATGGAACACCCATCAATGCAGGCTGCCTCGAACATATCATTTGGCATACTTTTAAAGAAATTCACTAATATGTAAATTGTCATTGGTAAGGAGAATGTTACATAGGGTAGTATGATGGATACTAATTTGTTTGTCATATCATATTTTGAAAATGTAACAAATAGAGGAATTAGCACACAATGTACCGGAATCATCATTCCGATTAAAAAATACGTCATGGTAATTCCGGAAAGTTTCCAGCGCATTCGTCCGATAGCAAAAGCTGCCATAGCGCCCAGCAACATACTTGCTAATAAAGTAATTACACATACAATAATGGAGTTTAAAGTTGCAGTTCCAAGCTTACCTGCAAACCAAGCCACTCCATAGTTGCTCCATTGTAATTCATCTGGTAGAGAAAATGGGTTGTTAAATATCTCAGAATTGGTCTTAAAAGATGCCAGAACTACCCACAAAAGAGGGGCTATGTAAAAAACAGCGAGCAAAGAAAGAACTATATAAATAACTATTGTGCTAATTTTAATCTTTTTCATACTGCCTCCTCCTTACATTTCATAGTCTTCGCTTTTAAAGCATTTGCTTATGATAAAAGTTACAATCAAACACATTACTAACAAAACTACGCCGATCGCACTAGCATATCCGTATTTAAAATACTGAAATCCTTGATAATACAGGTGAGTAGCCAATACATCCGTTCTATGATTTGGTCCTCCCTGTGTCATGTTATAAACCAAATCAAAGAATTTTAAAGATCCGATACAGTTAAGGGAGAGGGAAGTTGCTATCATCGGTTTTATTAATGGTAATGTAATATGACGGAAGCTCTTTAATTTATTAGCGCCGTCTATATAAGAAGCTTCATACAACGACTTTGAGATACCTGAAATCTGTGCCATATAAAGCATCATTGTCGTACCTACATACTGCCATAGAGCAACAAAAGCTATCACCCACATGGGTAATACGATGAATCCTTGGGTATCCATTAACCATAGAGGTCCTTTGATACCAAATACACTTAATATTTGGTTAATACCCATCTTGGGATTGAAGAGGAAGGACCACAATAAGCCCAGCGCTGCAGAGGATAATACTGCCGGTAAATAGATTATATTTTTAAATAGATTTCTTCCCCTTTTAATATTAGTTAATGTACCTGCCAAAATAAGACCTATGATCTGTTGACTGATAGCAGAAAACAACATAAAGAACAAAGAATTCTTTAATGATATCATCATTGTCTTATCTTTGGTAAAAAGTTTCTTAAAGTTTGCTGTACCTACAAATTCAGCCCCTGTCAAAGCATTCCAGTCACAAAGTGAATAATAGAGTGCCTGGCCGATTGGAATAAGTAAAACGGCAGTAAATAAAAATAATGCCGGTGCTATAAATATTATAATTGCTATCTTATTACGATAAATCCTGTCCATAATCTTACCTCCCTGGCAAAACTCCATACTTATTGTAAGATATTTTTTCGTTACAAACTTATTGTCTCTAATTAATTCACGAAGATACGGGACCGGTAGGAACCAGTCCCGTATTCAGCTTGTATTCAAAAATGTCAGTTTTACAGACATTTTATGTATCATGTATTCAAAAATGTCAGCTTTGCAGATATTTATGTATCTTGTATTCAAAACTGTACTAAAAAATAAGTCTTATTTATTCCAAACATTTTCTTCGTAGAAGTCCTGAACTTGTTGGAAGGCCTCTTCTGAAGTTAAGCTTCCAAGGAAAAGATCTACCATAGCATTATCAAAAACATCGCCCGCTTCCACAGAGGCAAGTGATTCATTATAGAAACCTAATGTACCGGTGGATTTCTCTAATATCTTCATTACATAGCTAAGCTGAGCCGGAGCCTTGCTCTCATCATAGGAAACGTTGATAACCGGAATTTTTCCACTAACTTCTGCTGTGTATTTCTGAGCTGTTTCATCGGTAAACATCTTCATAAGTGCTAGACTAGCCTCTTGACTTTCTGTCGTGGAACTCATTACAAGATTATCTGTCTTAACAATCATACGATTTGGATCTGCTCCACCATCAACTCCAGGGAAGCTAAATACACCACACTTAGTTTCGAAATCCGGATTATTACCGTTAATCTGTCCGATTACCCAGGATCCTTGTACTAACATCGCTGCCTCACCGTTATAGAAGTTAGCAGTTGCCTGGTCATTGGAGTCACCAGCTGCAGTTTCCTGGAAGTACTTAGATAGCTGAGATAATTTATTACCGGCATTAATAAATGTTTCGCTGGTCCAATCAAGTGTACCTGCATTCACGCCCTTTAAATTATCAGGACCACCTTCTCTATCACAAAGATATCCGGCGATCATGGATAAACACCAAGCAGTACCCGCGGAACAGGAAATCGGTGTAAAGCCAGCATCCTGGATTTTCTGACAAGCAGTCATCCACTCATCAAAATTCGTAGGAACCGTTGCACCAGCTTTTTCAAAGATCTCTGTATTATAGAATACAAGAGCTGCTGCAAAATTAGTAGGAACTGCATAAATCTTTCCATCATAGGTCATTCTTTCAAAGATACCGTCTGTAAAGGAATCATACCATTCTTTTTCCTGGTTGTTTAATATATCCGTAAGGTCTGTTGCTACTCCTGCTTCTACATACTGAGTTAAGTTCGGGCCAGGATTACAGATAAATACATCGGGGCAATCTTTTGCTGCAATGAGAGCGTTCAGCTTCGTATCATATTCTTCTAAGTTTGTGGTAATTGGTGTCACATGATATTTGCCGGCATAAGTCTCATTAAAACGGTTGATAACATCAGCATAGCCTTTCGACATTAAGTCTTCTGTTGCAGTTAGATCATCCCAGAACATCCAAGTGATTTCTACAACATCTTTGCTACTTCCTTCATCTGTTGTATCACCAGTAGTATCATTTGAACTTGATTCATTGCCTTTTGTTCCACTTGATGATTCCGTAGTCGATTTTTTTTCCCCACATCCTACGAGTAAACTTGCTACCATTGCTACGGTCAGTAGAATAGATAAAATTTTCTTCATACCCATAAAAACCTTCCTCCTTATATAATTTAACGATATAAACTTAAGCTTGGGATTTACAATTACTCCCTCTGCTATAATTTACTATATCAAATGCAAGCATTATTTACTTTCGAATAATTGCTAATTAACACCTAATTCTTGCTATATTAGATCTGAGTATTTTGTGCGTTTTAACCACTTTATTATGTATGCACCTTGCTAAATTATATATTCTGTCTATCATTTCAATTAAAATTCTATATTTTATATATATTTTCACTTTATATATTGATTTTTTTACAAATATAGTTTATTTTAGTTATTAATAAATGGCAATTTTTAAGACACCTTCTATAACTAATAATTTGCGAAAGGATTGAGAAGCTTATGATAGAGACACTTCACGGCATACAGGAAACAGTTAACTTCAAAGCCAATACTAAATTACGCCTATATGCAAATGAGGAATTTGAGCATTATCCAAACCATTGGCATGCCCCTTTAGAAATTATTATGCCTTTAGAGAACCATTATTTGGTGACCTGTTGTAATACCCTATATACCTTACGAGAAGGAGATATCTTAGTGATCAATCCCGGAATTATTCATAGTATGGAAGCAATTGAAGGAAAGCGCCTTATATTTCAGGCAGACTTCACCCTATTGCACGGCATTAAAGAACTGGAAGCAACCCTCTCTTTTATCTCTCCTGCGCTCATGATAACAGCCGAGTATGCTCCTGAAACACACGAACAGATACAAAAACTGGTCTTAGAAATATCCGATGAATATTTTGCAGATGCACCCCTAAGCGAGGCAGCAATCTACTCCAAACTAATTGAGATTTTCGTTCTCATCGGACGAAGTTATTCGCCCAATGCTAAATGCTTTAATAACAGCATAAATAAGCAGCGGGAGTATACCGAACGCTTCTTATATGTCTGTGACTATATAAGTGAACATTACAATGAAGATTTAACACTTGATTATGTTGCTGATCTGTCAGGCTTTAGTAAATATCACTTCACCCGGTTATTTAAGCAATTTACCAACGTATCTTTCTATAAATATTTGAATAAAAAAAGAATTGAAAATGCAGAAAAATTATTGATGGATAAGGAATTGACCATTACAGAAGTAGCATTACGATGCGGTTTTAGTAGCTTGTCCGCTTTTATTCGAATGTTTAAGATTATCAAAGATTGTACTCCAACAGAATTTAAAAATATGTTTACCTCATAGTTTTCCCCACTTAACTAGTGTTTCTATGTGCCGACTTATTGGTAAACAATACGGATGACACTATACTACTACAAAGAATTCCTATGATAATAAACAGAGATACCTCTGTCGGTATGTGAATATTAAAAATTAAAACTGTAAGTTTTATTCCTGTGAAGGAAAGAATAGCTGCTACACCGTATTTTACATATTTAAATTTTTCGTGTAATTTGCCTAGAACAAAGTACATATTCCTAAGTCCTAAAATCGCAAAAATATTGGAGGAATAAGCAATAAAGGGATCTGTTGTGATAGAAAATATTGCAGGAATCGAATCAATTGCAAATAATATATCCGTAAATTCAATTAGAATTAGAATTGCTAACAAGGGGGTAGCATAAATCATATTGTTTTTCCTGACAAAGAACTTTTCACCTTCTAGCTTGTCAGTAATCGGAACGATTTTCCCAAACCCTTTCACCACTTTACTTTCCTTTACATTCTCACTACTCTCCTGTTTTATCATCATACTAAGTCCACTAATAATGAGGATAACACCGAATATATAGAGTACCCAATGGAACATACTAACAATCGTTACTCCGACAACGATAAATAATAGTCTAAGAATGGCAGCCCCCGCTATTCCGTAGTTTAACACTCTTCTTTGATAATTCAAATTAATACCAAAACTTGAAAAGACAACAATAAATAAAAACAGATTATCTATACTCAGGCTTTGTTCTATCACATATCCTCCCAGGAAATCCATAGCACTTTCTCTACCCATATATAAAAAGATGAATAAATCAAATAATAATGCTAAGTCAATCCAAAAAATCACCCACGTTAGTGCTTTCTTTGTTGACAATAAATGTTCCTCCTTATCTGACCTTTAAAAGGGCAAGCGGTTTCTCATTATTTATATTATACGAGGGCGAAAACTATGAATAAACCTTGCTTTGAGAGAGGCGCAGATTTATAATTATTTAATTCATCCTATATTTAACCATCTACCAAAAACCATTTACAACCTACCATTGCAAAGGGGTACCCATGACCAACAAAAAAACTAACACCAAACATAATAGGATAATATCATTATTAACAGGCATCATTTGCTTATTGCTAACGGTATCTGCATGTTCTAGTGATAAAGCAGAGGACACTAAGGAGGACCAAGACCAGATAAGTAAGGACTTATCCATATATATCACCTCTGATATCCACTATTTATCGGACGATATTAATGATCATGGTTCTGCTTTTAAAAAATACATCTCTGGCGGAGACGGAAAGCAATTGGAATATATAGAAGAAATTACAGATGCTTTCGTATATGAAGTGAAAGAAACTTCTCCGGATGTACTAATCATTAGTGGAGATCTTACCTGCAACGGCGAGAAAGCAAGTCATAAGGACTTGGCAAAGAAGTTAAAACGCATTGAAGAGAACGGTACTGAAGTTTATGTTATTCCTGGTAACCACGACATTAATAATCCCTGGGCCAGGGGTTTTAAAAAGAGCAAGCAATATGTAACGGATTATGTTAGCAAAAAGGATTTTAAAAAAATATATAACAATTATGGCTATGAAGAAGCCATTTCAACGGATGAAAACAGCTTAAGCTATCTTACTGCTCTCTCCAAAGATTTATGGCTTTTCATGATAGATACCAGCAAATACAAAGATAATCTTTCCTTAAATCATCCTCAGGCAGATGGCATTATTGGCAAAGGTACTTTTGATTGGATGGAAGAATGCACGAAACTTGCAAAAGAAAAAGGAGCCTCCATAATAACTGTTATGCATCATAATGTATTGCATCATAATGATGTTATACAAGAGGGCTATACTTTAAATAATTATGAGCAGACTCAGATCAAACTAAGAAACAATCAGTTAAATCTGGTATTTAGCGGTCACATTCATATTCAAGATATTAGTTCTAACCTTAGTTCTCCAGAGAATCCAATCTACGAAATTGCCAGCAATGCACTTTCCGTCTATCCCCATCAGTACGGTGTAATAAATTACAATGCAGCTAGTAATTCTATTGACTATGCTACTACACCTTTGGATGTTGAAAATTGGGCTAGAATAAACGGGCAAAAAGACGAGAATCTCCTAAACTTCACTTCCTACTCTGAAGAATATTTTGGAGATATTGCCTACCATATGGCGTACAAAAACTTAAAGGATTACAATACAATTACCGAGGAAGAACGAGAAAAAATAGCTAGTGCCATGAAAACATTAAATTGCAGGTATTTTGCCGGCAGGGAGAATTTAAATAGCGAGCTTCTATCCGACGAAATCATTTTAATTTTGGATCAAATGGGAGACGGTTTTTTTATAAAATATCTTAACAGCATCCTCATTGATCAGGATATGGAGGACAATACACTAAACGTTAATCTTAATACAATGTAATTTTTCATTAATTTAATGCAAAACATTTTATAATATTGTATTTCATCAAATAAATATTTCATTCTTAAGTGACCTTCTCCTCTTCCTAATATACAACTTTTCTCATATTCCCTGATATGTATTTTTTTTGTTATAAAATTATTCTCTAAAGTATATTTTTATCATTTTATTTCTCTATTTGTCAATATAGCATGTTCTAATAAGTTTAGGGTAGGGGCAAAAAGACACACTTGGTGAACTATTATTTTACTATCTTTTTCCCTTATTCTCTTAATTTCCTAGTAAAAACTTGAAACTGCAACAACGTATTGACATTAAAGTTACTTTAACCTTTATAATACATAAGTATAACAAATATCATATAAATTAAAGAACCGTCATAGTCTAGTTGATTCTATGAAAGGCTTTTATTATATTGCGAAAGGAAAGATATAATGAGAGCACAACGTGTGAATTTAAAACAGGAAGTGACCCGTAATGAGGCATTAACAATTATGAGTTGGATGGAGAATAATGAAATTACGAAATATTTAAATGAAGTTGCTAATATTTCCGCTGAAATCAAAAATGCAGTAGACAGAGTAAATATGGTAATCATGACTCATTTATTTAACAGAGACGGGAGTTTTTTCATCATCTCCACACAAGAAGATCAACCCATCGGATTTCTCAAACTGATTCGTTTATATCATGAAGCTGAAATGGTAATTGTCATTGGAGATACCGATAAATGGGGTTGCGGTTTCGGAACCGAAGCAATCTATCAGGGATTAAATCAAGCTTTCTTTCAATGGCGAATGCCTCGCGTTATCGCTAAAATAGACCCCGATAATATCCGATCAATCAAAGCTTTTGAAAAGGTCGGCTTTCAATTCGAACGCGACTTAACCCGTTCCAAGCTTTATAGTTTAGATATGGATGATTATATTAAGAGTATTCTATAAGTTTTAATTATTGTAAAGCCCTACTGTATTCATAGACTTTTTATGATATAATAAGGAGCATAGTGTTGGTAGATTAGTTAAACAATTGTTATAATATCATTGGACCTAATTCTATTTCATAAATAGAGTAAAACACTCTCTATAATCTTTATTAACGGTAAGGTGACTTAACTTGAAAAAATCATTTTCTATTGGAGAAATATCTGAATTACTTGGTATACCAAAATCCACACTTCGCTATTGGGAAAGCGAAGGACTAATCGATATGCCTAGAGATCAATCGAATAATTACAGAAAATACTATCCCAGCTCCGTATATACTATATCTGATTTAGCCCATTATCGCTGTCTTCAGATGTCTTTGCAGGATATGAAGAAGCTCCCCCACCTATCTCCTTCTGAATTGGAGGAATCACTGATCTCACTTGATCAAAGTTTAGATAACAAATTGAAGGAGCTTTATACTGCTAAGAATTACATTAATAAAAAGATGCAATGCATTGATGAATATATGGAGCTTTGCAAACATCAGTATCAAAGCAAAGAACCAAGCTACAATCATATCTACTCGTTCTCCATCGAAGATAATGAAGCTTGGTCCATCTACATCAATGATCAATATCAAAGTGTTTTATTATATAATATCGATCGAGATACCATTGAAACCGGGCTTATCGTCCCCACTTCATTAGACCATCCAAAGATATGGACCAAAGATGACCATGCTTCCTATGTTTCTTTTGTCTTAAAAGTAGATTATAGCAATCCAACCAGAGAGGATTTTCTGCCTCATATTGAGCATTTAAACTCTTTGGGTTATAGAATATCCAATGTTTTTGCCAGATACTTATTCTCTGCATGTGATGAGAAATATTATGATTACTATAAGGCCTATGCAGAAGTATATAAATAAACTTTTATGGACCATATGATTAAAAGTGACAGCTTAGCAGATAATTTATGAATAACGAAGACAAAGAATTTTAATATTCAGTATGCAAAAACAAGATGAATTGGTATACCAACTCATCTTGTTTTTGAAGCATCCTTTGATACATGGTTATTCTTTTTAGATTAATTATACGGTTGATAAATCCCATTCTTCATATATTTTTGGAACATCACTAATTAATCGCTTGGTATAATCCGCCTTCGAGTTAATAATAACATCTTCGGCATTTCCTTTTTCTACGAATTTACCATGTTCCATAATATAGACTGAGTCAGAAATATAATAAGCTAATCCAATATCATGGGTGATGAAGATAATCGTCATGCCAATCTCATTACGCAAGTTCATAAGCATATCAAGGATGGTAGCACGTGAACATGCATCAATCATCGAAGTAGGTTCATCCGCCAGTAAAATCTTGGGTTTTAGAAGAAAAATTCGAGCAATCATAAGTCGCTGCATTTGACCTCCAGAGAGCTCAAAAGGATATTTATTCGTTAACTCCGCATATTTGAGATTAACAAAGCTACACGCCTCAGTCATCATCTCAATCTTCTTTTTCATTGGGAGTTTCTTTCCACCACGCATATTAATACAATCAAGAAGTACTGTATCAATTTTTGAAAAAACATTATAAGACGAGAACGGATCTTGAAAAATTGCCTGGATATTCTTCCAATATTCTTTTTTCTTTTTGTGTGAACTAATATCTCGTAACTTTCCCTGGAAATAAATCTCTCCCTCTGTCAGATTGGTCAAGCCAAGAAGCATTTTTGCAATCGTTGTCTTACCACTTCCCGATTCACCTACTATAGAGATCAATTCACCTTCATAAAATTCAAAATCTACATGATCAACTGCTACGGTTTTCTTTTCTCCGAAACCGAAGACCTTTGTTACTCCTTTCCCGCTCAGACACATGGGTCTGCTACCTGATTTTGTATCACTCATTTGCATACCCCTCCTTTAGCTTCTCTACTTCAATAATGCAACGGTAGCTCCGGTCATTGCCAAATTCTCTAAGACCTACTGAATTTATTTTGCATTCACTTGTTGCATATTTGCATCGTTCAGCAAACCTACAGCCTGAGGGCGGCTTTTTCAGGTTTGGAGGTGTGCCTGGAATAGCTGTTAACTTATGCTCACGTGTTCCGGACTCTGGAACAATAATGGAACCCATAAGACCCTTGGAATAAGGGTGTACCGGATCGAATACCATTTCCTTCGCTGAGCCTTTCTCAACAATTTGACCGGCATACATAACCATAATATCATCTGTTACGTTATAAAGAAGTGGTAGTTCATGTGTTATGAATATCATTGATTTAATATAACCCTTATCCATAAGATTACGAAGCATCTTAATTACCATCTTCTGGCTGGTTACGTCCAGCGCACTAGAAGGTTCATCTGCTATTAAAACCTTAGGTGATAGGATGGTAGAAATTGCGATAACGGTACGCTGTTTCATACCTCCTGACAATTCTACCGCATGCTTATCTAGGACGGATGCCGGTAGACCCAGTTCTTCAAAACGTTTTCTTGCCAACTCATGAATTTCCTTCTTTGGTCTCTTTGGATCATGAGCATGAATAACATCTTCTATAAAACGAATTACCTTCTGCGTCGGATTTAAAGCATTCATGGCTGCCTGAGGAATATAAGCGATTTCATTACCTAAGATGTTTTTTCGGATATAATCCGGTTCCATCTGGGATATGTTTTGTCCATCGATAATAATATCTCCACTCGTATAGTGCAACGGTGGGAAGTAGTAACCCATAAGACTGAGAGCCAGAGTGGACTTACCACAACCGGACTCACCGGCAATACCAAGGGATTTTCCTTCTTCAATGGATAATGATACACCATCAACTGCATAAACATCCTCACCGAATCTGGTAATATATTTAGTTGTTAGATTATTAACTTCAAGTATTTTCTTTCCCATAATCGACCTCCTAATCTCTCAACGTGGGATTGAACACCTGATCGAGTCCGGTATTCATTAAGTTCAACGAGAATGATATTAGTGCAATAACAAGGATTACTGGGAAATAAGCCCACCAAGAACCATTTATATGTGCAGAATAAGACATTGCCCAGCTCATCATCAAACCAAGCGTTGGGATTTCGGTTGTTTTCGGTCCAAGTCCAATCATAGAAAGTTGAGCTTCTGCAAGAATCGCTGTAGATATCTGCAGAATTAATGCCATAACAACATAAGAAGCTATGTATGGGAGAATATCTGTAAGGATAATTCTCAACAGACTATGTCCGGATAATTTACTTAAATTAACATGGTCGCGGTTACGTAGTGAAATTACTTGGGAACGAACGGATCTTGCGGTCCAAACCCAAGAAGTAGCACCAATAACGATAGCAACTGTAGTTGCCCCTCTCTGATCCTGGCTAATACTATAGGAGATCAATATCAAAAGGACAAAGGAAGGAATTACTGTAAATAGATTGGTGATAAACATAATAATATCATCTACAACTCCTCCAATATAACCAGCCAGTAGTCCTAAAGATAATCCAATAAAGGTTGCAATTATTCCTGCTATTAGACCAATTAGAACTGAGGTACCCGTAGCAGACACTAACTCTTTTAACATATCACGTCCGAAGTTATCTGTTCCAAGCGGCAATACCTTTACATTAGCAACCTCCTTCACATTAATATAATCGGTATCTTTAATAACTTTTGATTCCTCTAATGTTCCGGTTTCTTCATTTTCAGTAGCAATGATTTTCTCATTTTTATTGAGAGCATCCTCAAGGTTTTTGTCCAGACGCTTATAATAATTACGCTGAGCCATCGTCATACCCTTCGGCTTTATGGAAGGATCATAAGTATCCTGCCATAGTTTAATCAAAGCATCCGTATCCTCTATATCAATATCATTTTCGGAGATACCCGCTGATGTTAACCACTGTACCATCGATACGCGGTCTTCATCACTTATTTTATTGGACATACGATTTTGTGCTGCATCCGGCAATTTCATAGTTGTGGATTTTGTATCTACAGCATCGTATAGGGATACATAAGTACCCGGCTTGAAGAAGGAACCCAAACCAATCATTTGTAGAGGATCACCTGGATTGAACAAGGGATAGATCCAAAGCGTTGATAAGATTAAGGCCAATATAGTAAATCCAACAACAAACTTGGGAGAGTGAAACACTTGACGTATGGTATTTTTCATATTCTATTCCTCCCTTAATCAAATTGTGCCGCTTTGACACGTGGATCAATAAATCCGTAGATAATATCAATAGCAAACGTTGCAATAAGTACCATAATGGTAATGATAAGTGTCGTAGCTGACAATAATGGATAATCCGACATTGTAATTGCTTGAAGCATTGTGGTACCCAGTCCTGGATAACTAAAAATTACCTCAGCTACTAATGCACCACCGACCATAGTACCAATGGAAAGCGCAAGACCCGTAATCTGGGGAAGCATTGCATTACGGAATACATATCCAACAATTTTTCTATCCTTAATACCTAGAAAACGGCTGTATTTTACATAGTCTGCATTCAGCTCATAGATCGACATGGATCGCATTCCTATTGCCTGACCACCAATGGAGATTGTAACAATTGACCAAAAAGGAAGTTGATAATGCACAATTACAGATTTAACGAAACTCCAACTAAGATTAGGTAGCATATTATAGGAATAGCCACCAGAAATAGGCGCAATTTTCAATTTAGTTGCAAATACAACAAGAAGGATTACTGCTAAACCAAATGCTGGCAAACTGCTAATAAATAAACTTATGGGCATAAGCACCTTATCAAACCCCTTACGAATATAAGCTGCTAAAGCACCAAGTACATTACCAATTAGCCATCCGACAATGATTGCAGGGAGCTGTAAAGCTAAGGTCCAAACAATTGCATTTGATATAATGTCGGATACCGCACGTGGATATTGGCTAAAGGAAAGACCAAAGTTACCGGTTAATGCATTTTTAAAATAGGTAAAAAATTGAATATACATCGGTTTATTTGTACCAAATTCTTCTGCATAATTGTCATAGATCTGCTTAACAGCAGAGGTATCAGATAATCCTTGCGCTTGTTTTGCAACAATGACCGCAACAGGATCTCCAGGCATTAACCTAGGGAGTATAAAATTAAGTAATACTGCAATAACGAAAGTTATGAGGAACCACACGATCTTCTTGCCAAAATATTTACGATAGCCTTTCATAGATTACCTCCATATATTTGAAAACAGCCATGTTTCAAGTTCCCCCGAAACATGGCCGACTGATTGTATTCAGGTATTACTATTTAAGAATTACTTAGTTATTACTGAACCAACTCAATATGATAGAGACCTGCAACACCGTATCCATCGGATAAAATCAACGGAGGAATGTTATTGCCATCGCCTGCTTCAGGATAATTCGTCCATACAGATTCATTAACTGCGTGGAATAAATTAGGTCTGTACATAAGTGAGAAAGAAGGAACATCTGTTAAATAAATCTTAACTGCTTCTGTATAGTATTCTTTTAATTTAGCTGCATCTGATTCAGCAGGAATTAACTTAATCAGCTCATCAATACGAGCATTGCTATAGTGACCCCAGTTACCAGACCAGTTACCTTCGATACCGTTGTACTCAGAGCTGAGTAATTGACGGATACGTCCCCAAGGCTGAACCGGTGTAGCACTATCAGTCCACATCATAAAGATATCATAATCAGTCTGTTTTGCTGCTGTTACAACTGTTTGGTATACGGACCATTCAGGGAACTCAGTCGTAATTTCAATACCGATGCTCTTACCAGCTGCAGCAACGATTTCCATAGCTGCCATCCAGTCAGTCCAACCATTCGGTGCACATGCATTAAAGGAAAGTTTTGTTCCGTTTAATTCACGAACTCCATCACCATCAGAGTCAACGATACCAGCATCGTCTAATAACTTCTTAGAACCTTCAATGTCATTACCAACCCATTGAAGATCCTTAACTGCATCATGATCAAATGTTGACTGTTCACCATCGGTCGGGTTCATAAGAGAACGAGGAACCTCTGCAAAGGTAGGTGATTGACCAGTCATAGCGTTAGCATTGATTGCATCATAATCAACTGCCATAGCGATTGCTTTACGAACTGCTGCATTATCTAATCCAGGAATATCCATGTTAAACCATGCGGTAGGCATATTAACGCAGATGCCATAAGGTGCTTCATCCATGTATGTAGAAATCGGAAGACCATCATTTAACCAGAGATTTTGAATGTTAGGAATGAACTGTTGGTCAACGTCAACTTCACCAGCTTTGAATGCTACTTCAGTTGCAGCATTGTCAGCATAGATGGTATGTGCAACATACTTAGGTGCAGGAAGTTTACTCCACATAGAAGCATCCTGACCCCAGTAATTATCATCACGAACTAAAACCACTTTCTGGTCATCAGCAAAATGTTTGTGATAAGGTCCAGAATATACTACATCTTCACCGGGATCTTTTTTGATAGCTGCAGCATCGCTACCACAACGAGCTTCCAAAGTTTCAATCCAAGCTTTTTGTAATACATAGGTCTGTCCAAGATAACTAACTACCATTAATGGATTAGTAGCTTTACCGTCTTCACCTAATTTAGCTTTAATAAGTACAGTAGAAGCGTCAACAGCCTCAACTGTTTCGATGTAAGGAGCAAGACCTACGCCCTGTGCTGACTGATATTTCACATTAGCAGCGAACGTATATGCAACGTCTTCCGCAGTAACCGGAGTTCCATCGCTCCATTTAGCTGCGCTCTTTAATTTAACGGTCATTTCTGTTCTTTCAGCATTCCATACATAATCGCCATCTGCTAAAAGAGGCTGCATGGAACCATCAAGCATGTTATACATATAAAGTGTTTCAAACATTAAAGTACGTGCACCACCAGCATTCTGGTTAAGCACTAAAGCGTTATTCATATCGTCGGAAAGCGGGTTCCAACCATTAACTGCGCCCCATTGAAGACCACCATAATAGAGTGTCTCAGTTCTGGGAAGTTGATTTGGATCTGAAGTATCCGGTTCAGCTACCGGTGCTTCTGTAGGATCTGCTTTCACTGCTTGTGTAGGAGCCTGCGTAGGATTATCACCTGCAGTATCCTGTGTGTTTTTCTTGCCACATCCTGCTAATGTAGTGAGAACCAATACCATAGCAAGTAACATAGCTGTTAGTTTTTTAACCTTTTTCATTTATACCCTCCTTATTAAATTTAGGCTTCTCCAGCCATATTTATTAAACATAAACATAAGCATAGACACCCTGAATTTATTGCCTACTATTATGTTTAATACAAAATTAAAAGATATTACATAATAAAAAACATGCGTAATTATTAAATCTGAAGCTTTTTATGATCCTAATCAAACAACATGTATTACTTCTTTTCTACATTTTATATAATATTTTTAAAAAATACCATGCTTTTTTATATATTTTGTGCTATACTATATACATTATATGGAGATAATAATAAATATTATCCAATATGATTTTTTAAAAAATCTAAAGATTATACAGTTATAAAATTGATTTTAATACTATCTATAATTTTTATGTTAAGTAATCTCATGTAATTTCAAATCATTACAGCATAATGTCACTTGCATTGGATATATTAATGTGATTAATTATTCTTTCATAAGCATGAATTGCATTAATAATTGACAGAATTTCTTCATAATAACATGACAATCTACATGTTTTACAAGAGGAGGGTGAACTATCATGCAATTTGTCCATGAG
Source organism: Bacillota bacterium (assembly GCA_023389295.1). GTDB lineage: Bacteria > Bacillota > Clostridia > Lachnospirales > Lachnospiraceae > Mobilitalea. Next base: position 8,327 of record JAEWEO010000021.1, on the reverse strand, counting down.
AATGTAGAATTTTTAGATGAGGCACCAATTAATATCGCGATTAAAGCACTTACAAATTCATCTAGGCACTGGCATGACTGCATCGAAATATTATTAGTGTTGAGTGGCAAGTTAACAATTACTATTGAGTCAGAGACTTATCATTTGTCTGAGAATGATATCATTCTAATTAATAGTAATCAAATTCATGAGATTCAGGCTTATGATAACTTGGTGGTATCTTTACAAATTAATCTTTCCTATTTTAAGAGTAGTTCGATTACCGGCGCTTACTTTCTGTGTAACTCTGCTGCTTACTTTAATAAGACAAAGTTTACAAATCTAAAGAAAATTATAGCTAAAATCATTTATATTCACTACAACGACAAAGATGATAATGAACTGCTTCTTATATCCTTTTCCTATCAATTAATGCTGGAGCTGGTTAAAAACTACAAGACTACGGACCGAAGAAACACCAGTAGCGTATCAAAAAGCCTACAGCGGCTTGCCAACATCATACAATATTTGAATGACAATTATACAGAAAATATTACCCTGGAACAGGTTGCCGAACGAGAGTATTTATCGCCCTCTTATTTGTCGCATTTCTTCAAATTAAATTTGGGTGTAACCTTTTTCAACTATCTAACAGGCATTCGTCTAAATCATGCAGTTAATGATTTATTGACCACCTCACAAACCATTGAGCAAATTGCTGCAAATAACGGCTTTGCAAACTGCAGATATTTTGTAAATACCTTTAAGAATCAATTTGGTATGTTACCCAGACAATATCGGAGCGATCAAAAGAAAAACAGGGAGATAAAAAAGGAGCAAGTTGAAAAACGGCCTGACGGTCAAGGATATTTGCTGTTGGAACGCCATGACTTCTTAAATAAATTAGGTGAGTATCTTGATATGGATGATGCCAAAGAAGTTACAGATAATGTGGTACAAGCCTCTAAAACCATAGAGATTAATGCCTTAGCTAATTCGAAATCTCTGGTCCACACCTATCGTACCTTTACTAGTGTAGCTAGGGCGAAGGAAATCTTAATGGCACCGATCCAAGAGCAGCTAAGGACCTTACAGAAGGAGATCGGGTTTCGCTATATCAAATTTCATGGCATCTTGGACGATTCCATGATGCTCTATAATGAGGACCAAAAAGGAAACCCATACCTGACTTATCAATATGTGGATCAAGTCATTGATTTCCTCCTATCCATCCATTTAAAACCATTGATTCAGTTCTCCTTCATGCCAAAGGCCCTTGCAAAAGATCCTTCTACAACAATTTTTTATAATCCCGTGATCCTTAGTGAACCAAAGGATTACTCCAAATGGGCTTTTCTTATTACGAACCTAACCAAGCATTTGATTGACCGATACGAACTGGAGGAGGTAAAAACATGGCTTTTCTCCTTCTGGAATGTTCCGTTTAAGTCCTACATCTTTGCTTTTGACAATGATGAAATTGCCTATGAATTGTATCGCATCACCCGTTCCTGCGTAAAAGAGTGCAGTAATCAGCTGTCCTTTGGCACGCCCTCTTATGGTTCTTTGGATTTTAACAATCCTGAATTTTATAATTTTCTCAATTATTGCCAGACAAATCAATGCTTTCCGGATTTCTATAACATCCATTGCTATCCGGTGAAGACCTCTACCAGTAAAGATCAGGCAACCTTTGGTGTAAGTACAAATAATGATTCCATTATCCTGTCAGAGGATCCGGACTATATGGCTAACACTATAGCAAACCTAAAAAAGAATCTATCGCCTTATCCAAAGCTACCGATTTATATTACAGAGTGGGCAGGCACCTCATCTCATAGGGATTGGTTAAATGATACCTGTTACCGTTCTTCTTACATAGTGAAAAATATTTTAGAAAATTATGATCAAGTTTCAAGCTTTGGCAATTGGTGCTTATCCGATACCTTGGAGGAGCTGCCCTACGACAATCAGCTATTTCACGGTGAGCTTGGATTATTTACAAATTGCGGAATTAAAAAGCCCGCCTATTATGCCTTTACCTTCCTTCATAAGTTAATGAACACGCTCGTAGAGAAAGGTCCCGGATATTTTGTAACGACAAATCAAAAAGGAGACTATGTCATTATTTTATATAATTACATACACATATCTCCACTCTATGCTAAAGGAGTATTGTTTAATGTTACCTTCTTAGACCGATATAATGCATTTGTTGATCCTGCTCCTATGGACATTGATCTCATTCTTACCAATGCAGAAAATGGCACCTATACCTTTTCAGAACATATTCTTAACCGTCAAAGCGGAAGCGCCTTTGATGAATGGGTACGTATGGGAGCAATTCCTCTAAGAACCGAAGAAGAAATTACTACCTTACAAGGACGCTCCATTCCAAGAATTAGCAAAACAGTGATTAATGTTAATAATAAGCGTATTAATTATTATGCTAAATTAGAGCCTCATGAGATACGATTACTTGAAATCAGAAAGGACCGTTTTGCAGAGTCCGCGATTTATTAATAAAACAAGTATTTATTATGTATTCAATACCCTAAAGTTTATGAATTTTTCAATTACCTAATCATGTCATCTCAAAAGGAGATAAACGAGCTTACCGTTTTATCTCCTTTTTCGTCTTGTAAAGCTTGATGAAAATACCTTTATCTTAAGATTTTTTTGTATTATAGTGTTATAATTAAGAAATAATATAAAAATAGGTGTAACTATTTTAGATTTACAACGAATAATAGATGTTAACAAAGGAAAGTCAAATGAGGTGCACTTCGAATGATTTCAGACAAAGCTTTGTATTCTGCCTTTTTGAAGGGGGATATTCCATCCTTCGAAGAGCTGGTGATACGCCATCGGCATGGATTGGTTTATTTTATCATGCATTATGTGAATAATTATCATATTGCTGAGGAAATTGCTCAGGAGGTATTTGCATATATCTATGTGAATCCGGACCGATACCAGATGGTCTATGAGTTTAAGACCTTTCTATTTATGTTAGGTAAAAGACGAGCTGTTGATTTTTTGCGAAAGGAATCAAAGTATCTAACTCTTCCCCTTGAAGATGTGGATGCAAAAGACACCCATTCTCTCGAAGATATTATTTTTCGACATGATGATATTTCTTATTTAAAAAATGCAATACCGTTATTAAAACCGGAATATCGTCAGGTCATAACACTAATTGATTTAAATGGTCTCACCATGAGCGAAGCTGCTACTATTATGAATAAGTCTGTACCAGCAATTAAAGTTTTATCTCACCGCGCGAAAAAACGGTTAAAACAGATTATGGAGAAAGGAGGTTTTTCCTATGAAATCTGATCGTGAGTTTTTGGCCGGTGTTTATGACAAGGCCAAGGAGTTTGCCACAAACCAAGAGATGTTACCTCCAAGAATTAAGCAACCTTACCACAAGCAAAACACCTCCTCTAACCGCAACTACCTTAGGCGTATTAGGTATTCTGCAATAGCAGCCAGCTTTTTATTATTGTTATCTGCTACTGTTTATCAAATTACTAATATACCAAAACAAAGCGAAGCGGATATTCCTTCACCTAGTGTCGCACGAATGCTTTCGTATACGGAGCAGTTGTTTGAGGATGCTACGGAAATCATCGAGGTTAGGGCAATTGAGGAGAGCAATCAAGTAGAATTAGTTCTCACTCATACTTATAAAGGTTCCTTTACCGATTTGACCACCCTTAATGTTAATAATGAACTTTTCTCTTTGAGTAAAGGGCAAACCGCAATCCTCTTTCTCCAAGTTAACTTGGGTAATACTCAGATTATGGATATATTTCTCTTTGATGAGGGAAATGATATTTATCGTAACTCTTATGGCGAAGTTATAACGACTGAGCGACTAGAGGATTTTCAACAAGACAATAATACAAAATAATGATGTAAAAGAAAGAAGGTAATTAATATGAAAAAACTACTTACAATTCTATTAACAATTTCCATGTTAACCATGTTATTAGCAGGATGTTCCAGCACTAACAATTCCGGTTCCTCCAATACAGACGATAACAATGCAAATACTGAGAATACAAATGGTACTGATACTAATGATAAAGATACTTCCGATAACGCGGACAAAACAGATGTTACTGTAGATGAAATTTATGAGGCGATTAAAGCTGCTTACGGTGATAGTTATCTTCCAAATATGGAAATCCCGGCAGACTTTTTAGAATCAGAATTCGGCTTAACTTCAGACATGTATGAAGAGGTTCGCGCTGAGATGCCGATGATTGGTGCACATGCAGACCGTGTTGTAGTTGTTAAGGCCGCAGAAGGAAAAGCGGATGCTGTAGAAGCTGCCTTAAATGCTGCAAAAGAAAGTAAAATCAACGAATCTCTTCAATATCCTATGAACTTAGCTAAAGTTAATGCAACACAGGTAGTTCGTAACGGAGATTTTGTATGTTTCCTATTAGTAGGTGCAATTGACGAAAGAGAAAATCCTACTGAGGAAGAAGCAGCAACCTTTGCAAAGGATGAAGTTGCAAAAGCAGTTAATGCATTTGAAGAATGTTTTAAATAAGTAATTTATTACTAAGCAACAAAATTACACATTACAATTGTTATTAATATCATCAGTCCCAATGTCTTGTAGTAAGTATGCTATGATCAATTTTTACTACGTAGATACTTTGGGACTGAAATTTTAGGAGGTACTTATGGTATTTAGCAGCGTAAACTTTTTATTTGTTTTCCTGCCTCTTGTACTCCTCACCTACTTTATCGTTCCCACCCGGTTCCGTAATGGAGTACTCTTATGCTTTAGTTTGATTTTCTATGCCTGGGGTGAACCCATCTATATTTCCCTCATGTTCTTTTCCTCCATCGTGGATTATGTTTGCGGGCGTCTGATTGATCAGTATCGTGGTCTGCCAAAAGCTAAAGCAGCTCTCATATCCTCTATAACCATTAATCTTGGTTTACTCGGGATCTTTAAATATAGTGATTTTATCATTGCTAATATCAATCAAATCTTCGGATTAAGTATTCCTCTATTAGCAATTCCTTTACCCATTGGTATTTCCTTCTATACTTTCCAGACCATGTCCTATACTATTGATGTTTACCGAAATGAAACAAAAGTTCAGAGAAACATCATAAACTTTGCTGCCTTTGTTACATTATTTCCACAATTGATTGCAGGTCCAATCGTCCGTTATTCGACAATTGCAGAGGAATTAGATAATCGCAAAGAATCCATTGACCAGTTTGCTTGCGGAGTTCGACGCTTCATAACCGGACTGGCTAAAAAAGTTCTGTTAGCCAATAGTATCGGCATTGTTTGGGATACTATTTCTTCCTATGGAACATCAAGGATGAGCGTTCTAAGTGCCTGGCTTGGTATCTTGGCGTTCTCTTTCCAGATATATTTTGATTTCTCAGGATACTCTGATATGGCCATCGGTCTTGGTAAAATGTTTGGCTTTAACTTTTTAGAGAATTTTAATTATCCCTACATCTCAAGAAGCATCACGGAGTTTTGGAGAAGATGGCATATCTCCTTAAGCACGTGGTTTAAAGATTATGTTTATATTCCCCTGGGTGGAAATAAAAAAGGATTATCCAAACAACTTAGAAACATTGCCATCGTCTGGCTTCTAACCGGTATCTGGCACGGCGCTAGTTGGAACTTTGTTGTATGGGGCGCTTATTTTTGCGTTCTTTTACTGATAGAGAAAATTTTCTTATTAGATATATTAAAAAAGCTTCCGAAAGTTATTACACATATTTATACACTATTCGCTATCATCGTTGGCTGGACGATTTTTGCTTTTGATAATATTTCTGAAGGAATACGTTATCTAGGCTATCTATTCGGAGGAAATGGTATTGTTTTATATGATACCACTTCTTTGTACCTATTAAAGACCTCCCTGGTTATGCTCATTCTATTAATTTTGGCTAGTACACCGCTTCCGAATAAAATCTATCATACCTTCTTCTCCCCTAGGAAGGAGAGGTCTTTCTTAGCTAACCTTGCAATAAATATACCTGCAGTAATTGTATTTCTACTATCGATTGCATATGTAGTCGACAGTACCTATAACCCATTTTTATATTTTCGTTTTTAGGAGGTGAACCATGAATTCCAAAATTACAGTAGGAATCTTTGTAATTATTCTATCTCTTCTTAGCCTACTAAACCTAGCCGTCCCTACTAGATCATATTCCGAGAACGAGAACCGATATTTGGCACAAGCACCAAAGTTCTCCTTAAAATCATTATTGAACGGAAACTTTACGGAGGAATTTGATGACTATATTACAGATCAATTTGTATTTCGAGATCAATGGGTTGGTATAAAAACCTTATCAGAACGCTTGTTGCAAAAGGGGGCTTCAAACGGTGTCTATTTTGCTGAGGATGATTACCTGATCGAGATGTTTGACACCATAGACCGAGAGCAATTTGAACAAAACTTGAATTATATTTTAGAGTTTACCAATAAAGTTAAAGAGGAATATAATATTTTGGTTCACACTACTCTAGTCCCAACAGCGTCTATGATCTTAAAGGAAAAATTACCTACCTATGCACCGGAGGTAGACCAAAAAGAGTTACTTAATAAAGCCTCTGATTACCTGCCTAACTTCATCGATGTCAGCAATACTTTATCTGCTCATGATAAGGAATATATTTATTATAAGACAGATCATCACTGGACTTCGTTAGGGGCTTATTATTCTTACCACTCCTATAGGGAGCAAATTGGAAAACCTACTACCAATCTTAACGATTATGAGGAAGAGATATTGAATGACCAGTTTTTTGGTACTACTTATTCGAAATCTCACTACTACCTTGCAAGCCCCGATATCCTAACGGCTATGAAGCATAAGGAGCTTGGCAAGATAACGGTTGATTATAACTTGGGTGGAAAAATCACAGATACCATTTATGAGAGAAGCTACTTAACTAAGAAAGATAAGTACTCCGTCTTCTTAAATGCGAATCAACCCATTACTCATATCACTACCTCAAATAAAAACGGCGAGAAGCTGTTGCTGATTAAGGATTCTTATGCAAATACCTGGGTACAATTTGCATTAACAGATTACGAAGAGATTACCGTCGTTGATTTGCGTTACTATAAAGCATCGCTCCTAGACTATATCAAGGAGAATCAAATTAATGAGGTACTCGTTCTTTACAATTTGAAGGGTTTTTCTTCCGATATCAATCTCATTTCCCTGGCAATGGATTAGGTTGCTTAATTTTTTCAAATTTGTTTCAACTTTTTCTGCTCATATACTGTCTTATTATTAGAATGAGATATTGCATGCAAACTTATTTCAATCAAGATAGACATATTCATCAGTAATTGACAAGAGGGGATTATATTATGCAGCAAAAGACAAACCAAGATATCCTTACAGATTTTTTATTGGAACATCGTGAGTCCTATTATCGCATAGCCTATAGCTATGTACGTAATCAAGAGGATGCACTTGATATTGTACAAGAATCTATTTGTAAGGCTCTCACAGGATCAAATAAAATAAATAATACTTCTGCCATAAAATCTTGGTTCTATCGGATTGTTGTTAATACCTCCATTGATTACATTAAGAAAAATAAAAAATATGTATATGTCGAAGATGAGGAGTTGGAAATTATTGGACCAACCAAGTGGGATCATTACGAAGACTATGATCTACTTGCAGCTCTTGATCAGCTTCCTACAAAACATAAGACCGTGGTAACGTTGCATTATTTTGAAGATATGACTTTTGAAGATATTGCAAAGGTCTTAAATGAAAATGTTAACACCATTAAGTCAAGGTTTTATTCTTCTTTAAAAAAACTCCGGTTGGAGCTGGAGGATAGGAAATGAGACACCAAATAAACCCTACATCAATTGATAAGAATTGAGGTTAATTATGAAACAGTTGGATCAGTTAAAGCAAAATCATCTAGATACCAAAATACCGGAGGAATTAGAGTTTCTTGTTAAAAAAACAATCTTACATGAGGAGAAAAAGATGAAACGAAAGAAAATTCTTCTAACCTTTGCAACATCGGCTGCTGCCATCTTAGTTCTAACGATTGGTACCGTCAACCTAAATCCAAACGTAGCAAGAGCAATGTCAAATGTTCCGGTAATCAATAAACTGGTAGAAGTCATTACCTTTAGAGAATATCAGTATCAAGATGAATCAAAGGAATTAGATATTAAAATCCCACAAGTAGAGGGCTTAGAGAACAAAGAACTAGAAGATGCCCTTAACAAAAATTATCTTGAACAGAACACCTTGCTTTATGATGAATTCATGAAACAAATTGGAGATGAGGATAACCTAACAAA
>JAEWEO010000070.1 GCA_023389295.1 Bacillota bacterium | reverse complement strand
TGTAAAGAAGGGACAGATTTTATTTGTAGGTTCCTCTTTGATGGAACAGTTTCCTATATATGAATTTATTCTAGATTATGATATCAAGGAGACGATTTATAACCGTGGTATTGGAGGTTACACAACGCAGGAAATGAAGGATGAATTAGATACGATGATATTTGATCTAGAACCATCCAAAATTTTTATCAATATTGGAACCAATGACCTGAGTCTTCCTGATTATACAAAGGAAGTACTAATAGACCGTTATGAAGAAATACTAGATGAGATAAAGGAACGCTTACCACAAACAAAGCTTTATATTTTAGCATATTATCCTGTGAATGGAGATTATGATTTTGGCAATGAATTTGCAAAACAATGGTTACAGGTGAGAACAAACAAAAGAATAAATGAGGCTAACGAAGCGCTAGAGCAGATGGCAGAAAAATACCAAGCCAAATTTATTAATATCAATCGTAATCTATTGGATGAAAATCATAATTTAAAGCATGAATTTTCCATAGAAGGTGTCCATATGTATGCAAACGGATATCAGGCAATCTTAGAAGATTTGATGAGCTATGTTAGAGAATAAGATTGAATAAAACTATTACCAAATTATATCTAAAGTGTTAAATAAAACTTAATGAAAATGCCTTAACATTAACAAAACTTCGTAGTATAGTATTAGTGTGATACCCGTCCATTAATATTAATTTAAAGAACGAAGGTGTAAAATGATGAAAAAGGCTAAAAAAAATAGAAGAACTACAAGTAGTAAGAGCAGAAGAAATAAAATTTTATTAGCTTCTGCAATTGGTTTCATAATTCCACTATCAATTATCTATCTTATGATTGGTAATTATTATAAGTCACATTTTTTCAATAATACCATAATCAATGGTGTACCTACTTCCCATATGGATGCTCTCGTGGCAGAAGAAGCGATTAATGAGAAGGTAAAATCCTATTCCCTAACCATACAAGGTAGAAATGGAGTAACGGATATAATTGAAGGAAAAGACATTAATCTACATACAGTTTTTGATGAGAGTATAGAAAATCTGTTAGAGAAGCAAAAGGCTTATAGATGGCCGTCTTCTATTCTTAAAGAAAAGGAAATCGAAGTGAAGGCAATGTTACAATATGATGAAACATTGCTTAAAGAAAAATTTAATGATCTGAAGTTTATGAAGAAAGAAAACCTTATTGAACCTGAAAATGCTACAATATCGGAATATGATGAAATGAATGGTTATACTATAATTTCAGAGAATCCCGGAGCCAAAGTGAAAGAAGATATTCTATATGATGAAATTGTTAATGCCATTATGGAATTGCAACCAACCTTATTGATAGAAGATATAGATGGATATGAGCAACCAAAGATAACCTCTAGTAATGAAAAATTATTGGAAGCACTTGAAGAAATGAACCGTATTGCCGGTGCTAAAATTACCTATGAGTTTGGCGAGGATATAGAAATCCTAGACGGAAGTAAAATTAGTGAATGGATCTCAGTAAACGAGGATTTTACCGTTCATTTAGATACCGATGGTGTTAGAGAATACGTAGATTACATAGGTAAGAACTACAATTCTTTTGGGAGAACAAGAGAGTTTAAAACGTCCTATGGAGATGTAATAACGGTTAAGGGTGGAGATTATGGCTGGTGGCTTAATCGTCCTGAGGAAACCAAGGAGTTAACAGAGTTAATACAAAATGGTGAAAAGTTGACGAAGGAACCCGTATATTATCAAACAGCTCAACAATATGGCAAAGATGATATTGGAGATACTTACGTAGAAGTAAATATTACTGCACAGCATTTATTTTTCTACAAGGATGGTAAACTTATCGTGGAGACGGACTTTGTATCTGGTAACTTGGCCAAAGATTATGGTACACCCTCTGGTACTTATCCAATTCAATACAAAGAGAACGATGCTACCTTAGTAGGTGAGGACTACGCTACACCGGTGAAATATTGGATGCCTTTTAATGGAAACATTGGCTTTCATGATGCCAACTGGCGTAAGGAATTTGGTAAGGATATCTATCTTACCAGCGGATCTCATGGGTGTATTAATATGCCTCCGAAAGCAGCTCAAAAAATGTTCGAACATATCCAAAGAGGTGTTGCCGTAGTAGTATATGAACTGCCGGGAACAGAGAATTATGAGGTAAAAGAAGATAAAGTAGATGAAAAAAATCAGAGTGAGAAAGATAACAGTAAGAAAGAAGAAAAAGTAGAGGCAGTTAATACAGTCGATACAGAAAATTAAAATATTCCAATAATCCTTTTTAAGGTTGCTTGCTTTCTTCAAAGAGTTATAGTAAACTGATATAGATGAAGTATCATGTTAATTCGTGTTACATTAAGCTATGAAGTAGATTTATTTATAATAAATAGTAAAGATAAAAGCCGATTTAACAAACACGATAGGTGTAAGTTAATTCGGCTTTGTTCTACATGATTAAGTAACTGAGAATTATTTCATGCAAAGTGAAAGGAAGCTGCAAATACAAAAGAGAAGGAGGGGGAGTATGAATCACATAGGAACCATAGTAAAGCAATTTCGATGTGATTTAGGAATGAGCCGTAAAGATTTAGCGACTGACATATGCTCTGAAAAGTATATATATTTAATTGAAAAGGGAGAACGAACTCCGTCCTCTGATTTGACGGCAGCACTAGGAGATAAATTAGGAACCGACCTGTTTGAATACTACCAATACATGGACTGTTCTTATCCTTTGAAGGTAAAGTCTCTTTTTAAGCTTTTTAATAAGTATCGTAGAACTGGAGAATATGATAGTTTGATGAAAGGGACAAAGGAAGCACTTGAATACTCGGATTTTAAGAAGGAACCTTGGTCATATGAAATTATGGTTAACAAGGCCGCTTATAAGGTGTTTATTGAACAAAAACATCAGGAAGTGATTAAGGAAGTAATCGAAGCTATGGAACAGGTAAAGTCCATTTATGCACGAGGAGAATATATCGCAAACCTTTACGTGATCTTATCCACCTGTTATCAAGTGCTAGGAGATTTAGACAAAGCAAAAGATGCAGTTTTAAAAGCATATGATATTGTTAGCAACAAGAGGAAAGATCATCGATATATACAGATCACGATTACGGTTTGTCTTAATTTAATGACCATGTATTATTTTTTAAAAGAATATACAAAAGCAATTGATATTGGACTTGAGTTAATTGAATTACAGGTTGGCAATGAATCTTATGAGAGAGCACATTTTAGTTATTTTTATCTATCCTATGCATATTATCAGTCTGGGAATCAGGAAGTAGCACTTATGTGGTTTACAAAGGGATTACATCTGATTAACATTTTTGATAAGTCCATGGATGCATATTATATATCATCTTTTGAATTGTTTGATATATTAATGAAAGATGAGAGGCTTAGTATTGATTTGAAAAATGAGTATAATAGGAAATATCAATCGATTAATCTAAGTTAATTCGAACATATAATAAATTCTATTATTTGTTTTTATATGGCAGAGAAGAATATAGATATATTAATAAAATTATTTTGAATTGAGTAATCGATAGTTTATCAATTAGAGAACAATTGTTACCTATACTTTTGTTCGACATAATGCTAGGATAAAAGCAGAGTGATAGGCTAGTAAAAGGGTTCTCTCTCTGTTTTTCTATAGTTTGGAGGATTATAATGTCAGATAGTGTATTACTAGATAAGTTAGATGAAAATTTGGACCTATTTCATAAAATGTATGATGCGGTAAGAATAGTAGATCCAATAAAAAAGAAGGTTATTGAATTTAGAGGGCTAGAAAGAATAGAAAAGCCTGGGGCCTGCTTTGAAAAATGGCAAACAGGAAGGATATGTGATAATTGCATCTCAGTTCGTGCTAATATGCACAATAAATGTTACATGAAATTAGAGGTATGTGGTTCTGATATAATGATGATAACTGCCATGCCCATAGAAAATGCTGAAAAACCTGTGGTTTTAGAATTAATTAAGAATGCAAGTGATGGTATGATGATAGAAAACGGAGCATGTTCGCAGGGAAATCCTTTTCTTAATATAATAACGGAAATCAATAATCGTATTGTAAAAGATGAATTAAGTAATTTATATAACAAACGTTATATTACGGAACGTTTACCGGCAGATATCGTTAGGACGGTACTTGAGAATTCACCCCTTTCCATTGTTTTTTTGGATTTGGATAATTTTAAAAAGATAAATGATATCTATGGACATATTATGGGAGATACCATGCTTAGCAAAGTATCAGGTGTTATTTCAAATCATATGGATAACGATTTGAACTGGGCAGCTAGGTATGGTGGTGATGAGTTTATTTTATGTTTAAACAATACCGGTACAGAAGAGGCATATGCAGTTGCTGAAGAAATTAGAAAGGAAATTGCTAGTATCAGTATTGAGCATAAAAATGGGATCGTTAGCACAACTGTTTCCATTGGAATATATACAAACCAGGGAGAATTAATTACACCGGAGGAGGCAATTATTATGGCTGATCATAATATGTATGAAGCTAAGCATAATGGTAAGAATAAATCCGTTAGTAGCGGGAAGGCTACCCCCTAACATAAAAACAAGACAGCATCATAAGAAAATAATCAAAAATAGTCTATGCAAGGATATTTCGTTTATTGCATAGGCTTTTTTCATGACTTGACATACAAAACAGACAATTTTATAATAAGCTTATTGTAAATGGAAAAAGATGTATATCGTCGTTTTAGAAAAAGTATTTCTCACATGGTTTTTCATAAGAAAGGACAAGGCCATATGATTACAAGAAAAATCGCTTTCATAAATAGGAAATCTGGAATTCTCTTACTAGTACTATCTTCTTGTCTTTTGATTGGATGTAAGAAGCAAAGTAATGGGAATCATGAAGTATCAGAAAATATTCCAAGTCAGCAGCCTCTAGTAAAAACGGAATTAATTACGATGACTCCCATTCCAAGTGATGGAATAGAAGAAGATTATCAGGAGGAAGTGATCGTGATGAACCCCGAAGTAGATAGTTTAGCGGAACCCATCACAGAGATAGTAGATTATGAAGAGTACTTTCATGACGTGAAGGGATGTGCAGTATTTTATCAGGAAGATGAGAAGAAATACTCCATCTATCAGGAAGAAATGAGCATGCAGCAAGTATCACCCTATTCTACCTTTAAGATTATATCCACCCTCGTGGGACTCGATCAAGGGATTATCCAAACCGAGGAATCCACCATGGGGTATGACGGGACCATTTATCAAATAGAGGACTGGAATTATGATCTGACACTTAAAGATGCCTTTTCCTATTCCTGTGTCTGGTATTTTCGCAACTTGGTGGATCAGGTGGGTGAAATAACTATGGATTCTGTTTTAAAAGAATTAAAATATGGTAATTGTGATGTGAGCGAGTGGGAAGGGAGTGCCATTAATTCCTATCCTAATTGCAATGGCTTTTGGCTAGAATCTTCTCTAAAAATATCACCTTTAGAACAGGTACAAGTGCTTTCCGATATTTTTGAGGGGAAAACTTCTTATAAAGAGGAGCATATATCAATACTTAAAAATGTCATGCTTTTGCAGGAAGAAGATAATTACCGCATTTATGGAAAAACAGGAACAGGAATTAACAATAAGGGCTGGTTCGTTGGATTTTTGGAACAAGGAGAGGATAGAGTTTACTTCGCTTCCTATTTAGAGGACGACCAGGTAGATAACATAACAGGAAAAACAGCACAGACAATTGTATACGAGATTCTTGAGAAGGAATATAGGGGTATTAATTAATTGATTTACAAAATATAAAGAATATACTAGAATATAAACATCTGAAATAAAAGTGGAGGTGGGGGAATGAAAAAATTATTAAGGGTTACATTAGGTGTATTATTGTCATTTGTACTAGCGGTTTCAACTCCTATTGTAGGTATCGGTGGACTTGTGACAACGGTGGAAGCAGCAACCAGCACCACACCAAAAACAACAGTAAGTAAGTTGACGTTATATGCAGGTTACAGAACCTATCAGATTAAATTTTATAATCTGAAAAAAGGATCGACAACAACATTCAAATCTAGTAATGCAAAAATTGCTAAGGTTAGTAAAACCGGTATAATAACCCCGGTAAAAAAGGGTAGTGCAACAGTTACAGCAACAATAAAGCAAAATAATAAAACGTACACATCAAAGATAAAGGTTACTATAGATGTACCAAATATCAAATTTCAAGAGAAGATTAGTAAACTGGCAGTAGGTGATATTTTCACCTTTGCAGCAAAAGCAAATGGAACAAGTGAGAAAATCAAATGGAGTGTATCGGATAAGACAATTGCAAGCATTAATAGCAAAACCGGAAAATTAACGGCACTTAATGCTGGTGAAGTAGACGTCATTGCGACAGCAGGAAATTTATCAAGTAGATTAACAGTGACCATAGCGGCAGGAAAACTATCAACGGAAGCAAAATCCTATGAAATCTATGATCAGGTAATTATCCTTGTAACAACAAAAGACCTAGGAGACGACGAATATCTGACCTTTTCCATAGATAATCCTGAGATTTTATCATGTCAATGGGGTGATTGGGAAGGAGACAATATTAGGTTATTGTTAGATCCTCTAAAGAAGGGAACCGCGACGGTTACTATAACCTCATCCGAAACTGCAGATCAAACCAGTTTTAAAGTAAAGGTGGTAGATGAGCCGGAAGGCAGGGACAAAGATGCAAAGGTGTTAACAGCAAAAGAAGTCTATGCAAAATGTGCTCCTTCTACGGTTGAACTTCAAGTATCCAAAGCTACAGGCGAGTATGTCGGATCCGGATTTTTCATTTATAGCGGTGTTCTTATAACCAACTATCATGTGATTAAAGACGCGACTCAAATTAAGGTAGTAAATTATCAAAATAGGACTTATGATGTTATGGAGATACTAGCCTATGATGAGGCTTATGATATCGCGGTATTAACCATCGATGCGGTAACAGAGCACTTAGTACCTTATAAAGAAAATATTACAGTTGGAGAAAATGTATATGCGTTAGGTAGTCCCCGTGGCCTAACGGGCTCCTTATCAAGCGGAATTGTTTCCTCTGCCTCCCGTGTTCTTGATAATGTTGATTATGTACAGGTAACAGCTCCCATCTCCGGAGGTAATAGCGGTGGTCCATTATTGAATGAATATGGTGAAGTGATCGGAATTAATACATTTATTCTGTTAGATAGTCAAAATATTAATTTTGCTGTAAATGTATATCAATTTGGAAAATTAAATTTTGCTTCCCCGATTACAGCAAAATCATTCTATGAAGCAAATATGACCACTAAGAAAGTATACGAAGACGAAACCAAAAGCCAGAAATATAGCACGACCCAATTAATTGAGAATAATTCCATCGTTTATGGAAGCTTACATGACTCGAATACCATAGATGGCTACAAAATTTCCTTACCTCAGGGAGGAAGTGTAATGTCAATTTTCCTGACGGAATACGATAAAGACATGATAGACACTTATATATGTATCTATGATAGTAATTATAATACAGTTGCTGTGTCTGAGTTATACAATGATGATGGTTATTACCAAATTATTGATAAAAATTTAGCTGCCGGTGATTATTATATTATTATAACTAATGAATTGGATTATCTTTCTAACCCCGTCAATTACTCCTTCTTGATTTATTACTAAGTATGAGGTAAGACAATAATTTGTAGAAATCAAAAAAATAATAGATAGCTAGAAAAAAGCTGCTATACCAAGACAAGTTTTTGGTGTAACAGCTTTTTTGCATAAAATAAGGATGAATTTTTGTCATGCTGGGGAAGAAGGAGATTTAAAAGGATAAAAAAGTTACTAAATATCGAAACAAATCTTCCTTGATAAAAAAATATCAATATGATATCATAAACCCACAAGAAAGTTAAAAATTTAACAAAGTGGTTATAAGGAGTTAATTGTTTGGTTATGACAGCATTATTTTCACGAAAACTTTCGTTGACTTTACAATAAACGAAATAGAATTTTCAAAAATTATTAGTAATTGCGAAACGAAATAGATTTTTTATAATTGTACATTTTATAAGATTAGGTATCAAAAGCTCCATTTATAAATATCTTACGTCAATTCGCCAAGTGGCTTTTGACACCTAATCTCAATCATTATAGTTTTGCGAGTTTTTATTACGAAGGGAGAATGAGATATGGATTTTATTAGCTATGAAGTAGTAGATCAGGTTGGAATAATTACAATAAACCGACCCAAAGCACTCAATGCTTTAAACAGTTCCGTGCTTAAGGAATTGGATACAACCTTAAATGCTGTTAATCAGGAGGAGGTAAGAGTACTGATTATCACCGGTGCCGGTGAAAAAGCTTTTGTCGCCGGAGCTGATATTGGAGAGATGAGTCAATTGACGAAGGAGGAAGGAGAAGCCTTTGGTAGGAAGGGCAATCATATCTTTCGTAAAATAGAGACATTTCCTCTACCTGTTATTGCAGCAGTAAATGGCTTTGCTTTAGGAGGGGGCTGTGAGTTATGCATGAGCTGTGATATAAGATTATGTTCTGAGAACGCAGTATTTGGTCAACCGGAGGTTGGACTTGGAATTACTCCTGGTTTTGGAGGAACACAGCGTTTAGCACGTATTGTAGGCATCGGCAAAGCAAAAGAAATGATTTATGGCGGAAGAAATATTAAGGCAGAAGAAGCTTATCGAATCGGATTAGTCAATCAAATCTTACCCTTGGAGGAATTGATGCCAGCCGCAATGAAATTGGCACTAACTATTGCAAAGAATGCACCCATTGCAGTTCGTAATTGTAAGAAAGCCATCAATGAAGGAATACATATGAATATGGAGCAGGCGATCATTACTGAGGAGAAACTCTTTGGTGATTGCTTTGAGACGGAAGATCAAAAAGAAGGCATGACGGCCTTCTTAGAAAA
Source organism: Bacillota bacterium (assembly GCA_023389295.1). Lineage (GTDB taxonomy): Bacteria > Bacillota > Clostridia > Lachnospirales > Lachnospiraceae > Mobilitalea. The sequence goes on along the minus strand of JAEWEO010000070.1, from coordinate 5,702 downwards.
AAGAAAAGTAGAAGCGTTCCAAAATAGATAAGCGAAGCTCTTAAATTTTAGGTAACACACAATAGATACATATATAGTGTCGCAATTATCTATAAAACTATAATTATTAAAGGAGAATAAAGATGAAGGTTGGAATCATTGGAGCAGGAACCATGGGTAGCGGAATAGCACAGGCATTTGCTAGTACACCAGGATATGAAGTGTTTTTATGTGATATTAATGAAGAATTTGCTAAGAATGGTAAAAAGAAAATTGCTAAGGGCTTTGAAAAACGAATTGCAAAGGGCAAGATGGAACAAGCAGATGCAGACGAAATCTTGTCAAAGATTACAACAGGAGTGAAAGAAATCTGTACTGACTGTGATTTAGTTATTGAAGCTGCGATTGAGAATATGGAAATTAAAAAACAAACCTTTAAAGAGTTACAAACCATTTGCAAAGCGGATTGTATTTTTGCAACCAATACCTCCTCACTTTCCATAACAGAGATTGGTTCAGGTTTAGATCGACCGGTAGTGGGTATGCATTTCTTTAATCCGGCACCCATCATGAAGCTGGTGGAAGTCATAGCAGGATTAAATACACCATCTGAGTTAGTTGATAAGATCAAAGCTATTTCGGAAGAGATTGGTAAAACTCCGGTTCAAGTAGAGGAAGCAGCAGGATTTGTTGTAAACCGCATTCTAATTCCTATGATTAATGAAGCAATTGGCATCTATGCAGAGGGAGTTGCTTCAGTAGAGGGTATCGATAATGCTATGAAGCTTGGAGCAAATCACCCTATGGGCCCCTTGGCACTCGGTGATCTAGTTGGTCTTGATGTTGTACTAGCGATTATGGAAGTACTAACGAAGGAGACAGGAGATCCGAAATACCGTCCTCATCCATTACTTAGAAAAATGGTTCGTGGTGGTCAATTGGGTATGAAATCCGGTAAAGGTTTTTATGAGTATAACAACTGATCATAAGACAGTTTAATTAATATAATGGAGGAAGAACAATGGATTTTACATTAAGTAAAGAGCATGAAATGGCCAGAAACCTATTTAGAGACTTTGCGCGCAACGAAGTAAAGCCCCTTGCCATAGAGGTGGATGAGACAGAGAATTTCCCAAAAGAAACAGTAGAGAAGATGAAGAAGCAGGGCTTTATGGGCATCGCTATTCCAAAGGAATTTGGAGGACAGGGCTGTGATACCTTAACCTATGCCATGTGTGTGGAGGAACTATCTAAGGTATGTGCTACCACTGGTGTTATTGTATCTGCACATACTTCCCTGTGTGCAGACCCAATTTATAAATTTGGAACCAAGGAGCAGAAGGAAAAATATTTAATTCCACTAGCGAAGGGTGAAAAATTGGGTGCCTTTGGTTTAACCGAGCCGGGTGCCGGAACAGATGCTTCTGGACAGCAGACCAAGGCAGTACTTGTAGGAGATCATTACATATTAAACGGAAGTAAAATATTTATTACCAATGGTAAGGAAGCAGATATCTATATTATCTTTGCCATGACGGATAAATCAAAAGGAACTAGGGGAATCTCTGCATTTATCGTAGAGAAGGGATATCCGGGCTTTACCTTTGGTACGAAGGAAAAGAAAATGGGTATTCGAGGCTCTGCTACCTATGAATTAATCTTTAACGATTGTATGGTACCGAAGGAAAATCTCCTTGGAGAAGAAGGGAAAGGCTTTGGAATAGCGATGCAGACCCTGGATGGCGGACGTATCGGTATTGCAGCTCAGGCTCTTGGTATTGCAGAAGGAGCATTAGAAGCAACGATTACTTATGTAAAAGAAAGAAAGCAATTTGGTAAGCCAATTTCGGCTTTCCAGAATACCCAGTTTGAGATAGCTGATATGGCAACAAAGGTAGAGGCGGCAAAATGTCTCGTATATCGTGCTGCGTTAGCTAAGGATACACAGAAAAAATTCTCTGTAGAGGCAGCTATGGCTAAGTTATATGCGTCAGAAGCGGCTATGGAGATTACCACCAAAGCAGTTCAACTTCACGGGGGCTATGGATATACCAGAGAATATGAAGTGGAACGAATGATGCGTGATGCTAAGATAACGGAGATTTATGAAGGAACCTCAGAAGTTCAACGTATGGTTATCTCCGCAAGTTTATTATAGAAGAGGAGTGGACGAAAGTGAAAATTATAGTATGCGTTAAGCAGGTTCCTGATACAAACGAAGTTAAAATTAATCCGACAACCGGAACTCTGATTCGTGAAGGAGTCCCAAGTATTATGAATCCGGATGATAAAGCCGGTTTAGAGGCAGCACTTTCCATTAAAGATCAGATCGGTGCCGAAGTTACCGTAATATCCATGGGACCGTCTCAGGCTGATACCATGCTTCGTGAAGCAATGGCAATGGGCGCAGATCAGGCATTTCTAATCTCTGATCGTGCATTTGGTGGTGCAGATACACTTGCAACCTCATCAACTCTGGCAGCTGCCATTAAAAATTTAGAATATGACTTAATTATTACTGGACGTCAGGCTATTGACGGTGATACGGCTCAGGTTGGTCCGCAAATTGCAGAACATCTTGGAATTCCCAATGTATCCTATGCAGAGGATATTCAAGTGGATGGTAATTCAGTAATAGTAAAGCGTCAATTTGAAGATCGTTATCATAAGGTTAAGGCTATGATGCCTTGTCTTGTAACAGCTCTCGGAGAGATGAATAAGCCTCGTTATATGACACCTGGTAAGATATTTGAAGCATTTCGTGAAAAGGAAGTTACTGTTCTTAGACGTACGGATTTGGAGATTGAAGATAGTGTCATCGGTTTAAAAGGATCGCCTACGAAAGTAGCCCAGTCCTGGCCCATAAGTGTAAAACCGGCTGGTGTCAAGGAAACAGAGTTAGATTCACAAGAGGCAGCGGAGGCAATTGTAGAAAAACTAAAAGAGAAGTTTGTATTCTAATTATCATAAGGGAAGCGGTGAATAGTGTGAAAAATCAATATTATTCTCACGTTTTAAGAAAGGCATGGTTATTAATATGAGTTTTGATAATTATAAAGGTGTATTTGTCTTCGCAGAACAGGTGGAGGGCAAGATTTCAGGTGTATCTTTTGAGTTGATTGGCAAGGCAAAAGAGCTTGCAGCTGATTTAGAGACAGAAGTAACAGCAGTACTACTGGGTAATAACATAAAAGGTCTGGCAGATGAGTTGGCTGCCTTTGGTGCGGATAAAGTTGTGGTAGTGGATCATCCTGCATTAGAGGAATATACCACAGAGCCATACACCAATGCTATGGATTGTGTCATAAAGGAGCTTAAACCGGCTGTTGTATTATATGGAGCTTCCTCCATCGGTAGAGATCTGGCACCTCGTGTGTCTGCCAGAGTAAAAACCGGTCTAACTGCGGACTGTACGAAGTTAGAAGTAGATGAGCAGACAAAAAATCTTAGAATGACACGTCCTGCCTTCGGGGGTAATCTAATGGCAACGATCCTATGCCCGGAACATCGTCCTCAGATGGCGACGGTTCGTCCCGGTGTTATGAAGAAAATAAAGAAGATCGAGAACGTACAGGCTAAGATAGTAGAAATAAATCCAGATTTTACGGATAACAATAAGAATGTTGAAGTGATAGAGGTAATTAAGAAAATTACCAATAAAGTTGATATTATGGATGCAAAGATATTAATCTCCGGCGGTCGTGGTGTTGGTTCTAAGGAAAACTTTAAGTTATTAGAAGATCTTGCAGAGGCAATTGGTGGAACTGTAAGCTCCTCCAGAGCTGGTGTGGATGCAGAATGGGTAGAAAAGGATATTCAAGTTGGACAGACCGGCAAAACCGTACGTCCGGACGTTTATTTTGCAATCGGAATCTCCGGCGCAATTCAGCATTTAGCCGGTATGCAAGAATCCGACTATATTATCGCAATTAATAAGGATGCAACTGCTCCTATCTTTGATATTGCTGACTATGGTATCGTTGGTGACCTACATAAAATTGTTCCTCTCTTAACGGAGCAAATCAAGGCAGCTAGAGCGGCAAAATAGTATTTGGCGCAAAGATTGGCTCTGCTTTAACGAAGATAGGTAATGAAAAAAGGGCGAGATCCTGCCACTTAATAAATATAAAGCTTGGAACGCCTTCATTGAAGGCATCCCAGGCTTTTTTTCATTAACATAAGACATATGCTATTGTAGAGTGTTGTTTTTTATTTGACGAATTCTAATATCAGTAATATAATATCGATATAATATTACTGATAAAGCTGAGGTGTTATATGTTGGAGAGTCAGAAACAAGCAGTTACTACACAGGCATTGCATAGAATGCCCTACTATATACAACAATTAAGAATATTGCAGGAGCAGAAAATTGAGACAGTATCAGCGCCCAAGATTGCCGAACTGTTAAATCTCAATGAAGTACAGGTACGTAAGGATTTTGCAGCTGTTTATACTACGAAAGGAAAGCCAAAGACGGGTTTTTTGGTATCGGAACTCTTAAGTAATATGGAAGAGCTAATCGGATATAATAACGCAGATGAGGCTGTTATTGTAGGAGTAGGTCCTCTAGCCCAGGCAATCATAGCACAAGAAGGTTTTCAAGATTATGGACTTAAAATTATTGCAGCTTTTGATATAGACAAACATAATGACGTGGAAGAGATAAATGGAATCAAGGTGTTACCCTCGGATAAAATCAGTAATTTATGCCGTCGTATGAAAATACATATGGGCATCATTACAGCTCCCGCGAAGCAGGCACAAATAGTCTGTGATCAGTTAGTTGCCGGTGGTGTGCTGGCTATTTGGAATTTTGCACCCGTGCATCTTTCGGTTCCAAATCATATTTTGGTACAGAATGAGAATCTTGCCTCATCTCTGGCGGTTTTATCCAATCACGTAAAACATACCTTAAGGAATTAGGACAGATGCAACCATTCAGCCGGTAGATTGAATATTTACCGGTAGCATATAGAGAATAAGAAAAATGGAGTGAATATGAATACGCAGCATTTAAAGTATGCCATTGAAGTAGAACGAACTAGCTCTATCTCACAGGCAGCAGAGAATTTATATATGGGGCAACCAAGCTTAAGTAAGGCAATCAAAGAACTGGAGGATTCTCTTGGGTACAGTATTTTTGAACGAAATTCCAAAGGGGTAACCCCGACACAAAAAGGAATAAAGTTTTTATCCTATGCTAGAAATGTGCTACATCAGATAGAAAAGATGGAGGAATTATCGGATTCTTCCGATACGGATACACAGAATTTTAATATTTCCATACCAAGAGGAAGCTACATTGGTGATGCAATCACTTCCTTTCTCTTTGAACTAGATGACAGCAAAGGAATTAATGTAAAGGTTCAAGAGACCAATTCCATTCAGGTCATCAATAATATCATTGATGGACCCTTTAATTTGGGTATAATCCGCTATCAGACAGAATACGAGAATTACTTTATCAATTATCTTAAAGAGAAGCAACTACGTTTTGAACCGATCTGGGAATTTGAATATCTTGCTCTAATGTCTGAGAAACATCCCTTAGCAAATCAAGAGATTGTAGAATACCAGGAGCTACAAAGCTACATCGAAATCAAACATGGCGATAACAGTATTCCGTATATCATGCAAAATAGTAGTATAGAAAAGCCTAAAAAGACCCAAAAGAATATTTATGTATACGAACGGTGCAGCCAGTATGATCTGCTCTCTAC
>JAEWEO010000302.1 GCA_023389295.1 Bacillota bacterium | reverse complement strand
TTAAAGCTGAGTTAGATCAAAGAGAAATTCCATATACCGCAGTATTTACAAAGCATCCTGGTCATGCTACTGAGTTAACCCGTCAAGTCTGTAACGAGAATACAGGCATTAAGAATATTGTTGTACTGGGTGGAGATGGGACTATAAATGAGGTAATCAATGGCATTGACAATTACTCGGAGGTACTTCTTGGTTATATTCCCTCCGGCTCCAGCAATGATTTGGCTAGAAGTCTTAAGATCCCAAAGGATCCCATTAAAGCCTTAGAAAATATTTTAAAACCGGTGAGATTTAAATACCTAGATCACGGAATCATTCACTTTATTGATTCTGATACCAAACCAAGAAAATTCTCCTGCTCCAGCGGAATGGGATATGATGCAAATGTATGTGAAGAGGTCCAGGCATCACCTCTTAAGAAACGTTTAAATCGCTTTGGAGCCGGTAAGTTTGTTTATCTTGCTATTGCCATTAAACAGTTACTTACGTCAGATCGCCATAACGCTACCGTAATTGTTGACGGAGCAAAAAAAGATACCTACCAAAAGGTATTGCTGATTTCTAATATGATTCACAAATACGAAGGTGGTGGACTTTTAATGGCTCCCCATGCTGATCCCTGCGATGGCAAGTTAAGCGTTTGCCTTGTTCACGGCCTTAGTACAGCCATGGTTTTTCTACTACTTCCTACTATTTTTACCGGCAAGCATATAAAACATAAGGGTGTTGAGACCTTCCATTGTTCAGAAATAGAAATAATTATGGAATCTAAAACTGCCGTTCATACGGACGGAGAGGTACCCTCCATTTGCAATCATATTAAAGTTGGTTGCGTACAGGAGCAAATACGAATGATATTATAGGGGAGTGAGCATAACTATGCAAAGGCGTACGAATTTACAGGTTTCATCACTAATTAACTTGTTTGGTGCTATCACCATACTGATACAGTTTTCCAGTTACTATCTTTCAGAATCCGCCTATCTTATATGGGGTATCTCCTCCTTAATAGTGGTTATCTCGTGCCATGTGATACTGGAACAGACCGTTTCTTATGAAGCATGCTTTCATTTCTCACTTTTCACTTTATTTATAAGCCTCATCATCCTAGTACTATCCTATTTTGGCCGGATACATACCTTCATGCCATATTCCTATATCATGCTTGGAATAGTCATAGTTAACTGGCTTATTCCTTGTGTTTATTGCTTTATCCGCCATATGTTTGATTATAGTACCAAGATAGAAGATTACCCTTCCTTTTACCTAAAGATAAGTGGAATCTTTCTATTCTTCTATGTTGGTCTCCTTATCTATGCAATGTTCATTACCAATACCTTTGCTTGGGCTCATCCACAGAGCACTACCTATAATCTTTTACCCTTTAATGTCATATCAGCGCAAATAGAGGATTATCTCTACGGATACCTTCCTCTAAGTACTCTTTTGTCCTATGTCTTAAGCAGAATTCTAATCTTTTTACCCTATGGTTTCTATCTGACGCTTCTCCTTCGCAAACAAAAAAGACTCCTTCGGGTATTAGGACTCTTTCTCTTACCCTTTATCATTGAAGTCGTGCAGTTTATCATAATCCCTTTCTACTGTGATATCGATGATCTTATTTATGCTTTTATTGGAGGACTACTTGGCTCCTTTGTTTTCTACTTAACCAACATAATCTTTCGAGCAATCTCCGGTAAGGATTATCTAATAAAGGATAATGCTCATCGTTTTTCGAACAGTAAACTGCATTTTTAATTGAGAAAAAGGGCACCGCACAAATTTTTAGTGCGATTGCCCTTTGGTATCATATTAATCAGTATTCATTATAACTTCTTACTATTCCAAAACTCCTCAAGAATACCTCTCATAGTATTTTGATTGACCGAAACATTTGGAAACCATTCTCTTGGGAATAAATTGATATACTGCTTTTGCGTAAATCGCTCATCGAGTAATAAGATAGCACCCAGATCTTCTTTTGTCCGTATTACCCTTCCTGCGGATTGCAAAACCTTATTCATTCCTGAATACAGATATGCGTAATCAAATCCGTTTCCATTCTTTTCATCAAAATAGCCTCGAAAAAGCTCTCTTTCATTGCATACCATAGGTAATCCGGTACCTACAATTACTGCTCCAATTAACCTGTTACTCTTTAAATCAATTCCCTCACTAAAGATACCCCCCATAACGCAGAAACCGATTCGACTCATGGAAGGATCTTCTACAAACTCCTCTAAGAATAATTCTTTTTCATCCTCCGTCATGCTGGAGCTTTGAGCAACAACACCCGGAAGTTCATCGACAGCTAGATCAGCGATTGCCTGCATTAGCTGGTAGGATGGGAAAAAGATCATGTAATTACCTACCTTTGCACTTGTAAAGTCCTTAATATAGGTTAAGATTTTCCTATACTCCTTCTCATTCCTACGAGTGTATTTTGTACTTACATCCGTACCAATCATAATGAGGCGATTCTCCGGTAAAAAAGAGGAGGGTGCATACACAGCATAGTCCTCTTCCTTCTTCCCACCTAATTGTTCCATATAATAGCCTATGGGCAAGAGCGTAGCTGAAAATAATACTGCACTCCTACCACGTTCCATGCAAGCGAGAAGATTCTTGGAAGGATCCATACACTGTAATTTAAGCCGAAAAAGCTCTTCCTCATAATCAGTATATATGGTATATTTCTCATCATGAAGTTCGTACATACTAAGAAAATGACGAATGTTCAAATACAGATTTAAAATTTCATCTTTTCCTTCCGTTATAAAACCTTCTTGAAGAAAGCTCTCATATTCCGTCATTAGACTCATGAGATGCATGCAAAACCCATCTACATTATCCAGCACTTCAAAATCATCACATTCTCTTTTTAATCTTAATAAATCATTGTTGCAATGATCGATTAATTTTGCCAGCTTTGCGCTCTTATCCTTGATCAGGCGCTTAACCTCCAAAAAATCCTCTTTATACAAAACTGCACTATACATTTCCCTAGCTCTGTCAACCAGGTTATGAGCTTCATCAATCAAAAAAACATATTCATTCTGCTTCTCATTGGTAAAGAACCTACGAAGATATACATTAGGGTCAAAGGCATAATTGTAATCACAGATAATCGCATCGGACCATAAGGTTACATCTAGTCCCATCTCAAACGGGCAGACACAATGCTTTGTTGCATAATCAGCTATATTCTCTCTCGTGATCTCATTTTCATTAAGAAGTAAATCATATACTGCAT
>JAEWEO010000283.1 GCA_023389295.1 Bacillota bacterium | reverse complement strand
TGGCGTTTCAATGTATATGGTCAAGGTAATTTGCCCTTAAGATTTCATATCTGGCTACCAATGGGTGATTTCATCTCTAAGGATACATACTTTTTAAAGGCTGATATTTATACCACGATTCTTTCACCAGGAACTGCTTTCATCCCTATCACTATGACTGCTTATAATCCTATTAACAATATACTATATGTTAATGCCAGTAGAGGATATACTAGGGGCAATGCAATCAAGCCGACTCTTGCCGCCCCCGGAGTCAATTACATTGCACCAAACAATAACAAGGAATTTGTAAACTTTACCGGAACCGGTGTGGCAAGTGCCCATACAGCAGGTATTTTATCTATGCTCCTAGAATGGGGTGTAGTAAAAGGCAATCAATCCGATCTTGATACAGTAGCAATTAAAGCATTCTTAATTAGTGGTGCAAAAAGAAGTCCTAATACTACTTATCCTAATCGTGATTGGGGTTATGGTATACTTGATATTTACAATGTTTTTGAAACACTTAGAATTGATTATGGTAATAGGTAATAAGTAAACTACTCCACCCTTTACTAAAAGTCGTGGGGTAGTTCTTATTCATGACAAGTAATTTGATAAAGAAAAAACCTCTACAAAATAACTGTAGAGGCAAAAGGGATTATCAAATAAAGTAAGTAATTTGCAATTGTAGAAATAATGGTTAAGTAACTATCTATTTTCTAATTAGACGCATCCGCATAATAAGGTACAATAATAAAATTGCCCGCACGGATATGATCTGATGTCATTCCGTTACTACCTTTGATTTCTTCAATATATTCATTCATATCATCATATTCATCACTTATATAATTTGAAGCTATACTCCATAAGGTATCACCCTTCTTCACTTCAATGCTGGTTACCAGCTTTATTCGGTCTGTATATCTTTGAGCTGTAACCGTCTTGGTTATAAACCCGACAGAAAATATCACTAAAAATGCTAGTATAATCACTCCTATCGTCCATACTCTCTTCCTATTATTCTGATAGTAGTCTTGTCCTTCTGCAATTATAATTGTTGCTCGATTCATGTAACATACCTCCTATATAGATCATCTGTATTGTTTAACTCTCATTTTTCTAATTATATTATGGGGCATGGTCATATGATGTCTTATAATAAAAAAATATGTAATCTAGTTTTAAAATGTAAGCGATAAACAGAACATTCGATTCGAACATTTGTTTTGTTAATCATATTATACTAAACAAACGTATGTTTGTCAATCATTATTTTCGAACATTAGTTCCTTATTTGCCACGAACATACATTTTGTTTTGCAAACATTTTTTCGCTTTTCAGAACATAGGTTTTGCATTTTCTGAATATGTATGTTATAATGGTGCAAATAGGAAATGGAGGCTGATATTATGGGGTATGGTAGAATAAGTAATAAGCAAAAAGAAATATTAGAGTATTTAAAATCCCAGATTATAAATAAAGGATATCCACCGGCTGTTCGTGAAATTTGTGAAGCAGTTAAATTAAAATCAACCTCTTCTGTTCACTCTCACCTTGAGACGCTCGAGAAGAATGGTTATATTCGACGCGATCCTTCAAAACCACGTGCAATCGAGATAATAGACGATGAATTCAATTTAACAAGACGTGATCTAGTAAATGTACCAATTGTAGGTACAATTACTGCCGGACAACCAATTTTAGCTGTAGAGAATATTGACAGTTATTTCCCCATCCCTGCTGAGTATATGCCCAATGAAGATACTTTCATGCTTAAGGTTAAAGGTGATAGTATGAAAAATGTCGGTATTTACAATGGTGATAAGATTTTAATACAAAAACAATCCCATGCTAAAAATGGTGATTATGTTGTAGCATTACTTGGCGATGAGGTTACAGTTAAAACCTTTTATAAAGAAAATGGCTACTATCGTCTTCAACCGGAGAATGATTCTATGGAACCTATTATTGTATCCGACCTTAATATACAAGGTAAAGTAATCGGCTTGTTTCGAATGTTCCAGTAGCCAACTATTACATAAGATTAAGTATTACATAATAACTCATTATGAATCAAAAGAAGCTTTCACCTATGCTTTCAATTAGCTAGGTCAAAGCTTCTTCTTGTTATTTTATCTTTATTAGTTATTAAAATTCTTCTAACTATGAGATGGACGCACCCAATCGCTTATTCGCTCTTGTCTAACTCTTCCTTTGATACTGTCTTACCATCTCTCCAAATACGCTCTAAATTATAGAATAGACGGTCTTCTTTCGAGAATACGTGAACGATAACATCACCATAATCTAGAAGAATCCAGCTTGCAGAGCGAACACCTTCTATTCTCTTAGGTTCAAATCCGTTTCTACCCAGTTTATCGGTAACAGAACTTACTAAAGCATCTACTTGAGAAGAGTTAGTACCATTGGCTATAATAAAATAATCAGCGATAATAGAGATATCTTTTATTTCGATAATTTGGATATCCTCGCCCTTCTTTTCATCCAAAGCTTCATAAGCTAGTTGTACCATTTTCTTTGAAATATCCATTAAAATCCCCTTTCTGTCTTAATGAGTCTGAATTACCGACCCATAGTATTTATATGTTTCAATCGTTGTATGATCAATTGATGTACCACTATCAACTAAATAATAGAGTGTGTTTTCTAAAATCATATAAATTGCAAGATCCAAATTAGAATATGCATTTTCACGTATCTCATTAATACGTGGTAACGGTCTACGATATGGCTCGATATAATCTGCCGTAAATATGATTTTTTCTAATAAAGTCATACCTGGTCGCCCCGTTGTATGGTAGGTAATTGCATCTAATATTTCTTTATCTTCAATACCAAACATTTCATTTGCAAGTATTGCTCCTACCTTACCATGTAATAGAAATCCACACTTTCTTTCAATATCCGATATCGGAATATGGTTCTTCTCACATTCCATCACAAGTTGTTGATCGGTCATATTTTTAGCACAATCGTGGAGAATTCCGGCTACAGAGGCCTTTTCCATATTATAACCATGAATTAGAGCAAGATCACAGGCAACTTCCTCTACACCCAAGCTATGTTGATATCGTGCTTCTTTTAAGAGCATTTTTATATTTTCTCTTATCATGTCCAAATCCATTATCTTGTGTCCTCCGGATTAGTAATATAAAGTCTTTTATTAATAATATATTCATTTACAGCATCAGGAACATAGTAGCGAACTGTTTTTTTAAAAGAAATTCTTTCCCTAATTACTGCTGATGCAATCTGGATTGTTGGCATATCAATCAGAAGAATTTTTGCACCATAATTATCTACTAAGAATTTCGTCTGGTTATTAAGTTCTTCTTTGTTTGCAAAGTCACGGCTTGCTGCTACGACGATACAATGATCAAAGATTACCTGTGGATTTCTCCAAGTTTGCATCATGAATAAAGAATCCGCTCCGACAATAAAATAGAACTTGGTATCCGTTTGTTGCATTGAAAGTAGCGTCAAGGTATCTGCTGTATAAGTCATACCTTCTCGTTCCAACTCCATGGTAGACAATTCAAAATGCGGATTATCCTTAATTGCAAGTGTAATCATATCCACTCGCTGCTGCTCCGTAACATCCTCCGGCTTTTTTTTATGGGGCGGATTTTTAGAGGGCATAAAAAGGATTTTATCCAGACCAATCTGCTCTGCGGCATTCTCAGCCAGGAACAAATGTCCGTAATGTATTGGATTAAAGGTACCTCCCATAATTCCAACCTTTTTCATAATAACCTCCATGATGTAATGACACCATATGTTACCCAAATAGTATCATTTTCTTTTGATCTTTCGTTCTTCTTTTTTCGTTCTTCTTTTCTTTAGTTCTACTTTTCCTTAGTTCTACTTTTTAAATTCTGCTATTCTTTTGCTCTGTTTTACTTCAGTTCTATCTTACTTCAGTTTCAGTTCTGTTTTCATCAGTTTTGCTGTTTTCATCGGTTTTGCTTTTTTCTATTTTGCAATTCTCTATTTTTTTGATTTTTTCTCTTCCGGAAGGACAATTTTCTTTTTATCCTTGGATTCCTTATAAAGAACAATCTTCTTGCCAATAACCTGAACGATTTCTGAATGAGTACGTTCTGATAATGTACGTGCGATTTCATTTGTATCATCCATACAATTCTTAAGAACATTTATTTTAATTAATTCTCTTGCTTCCAAAGCTTCCTTTACACCCTCGGTAATTTCCGGGGTTAAGGATGATTTACCAATTTGATAAATTGGCTCCATTGTCATAGCAAGACCTTTTAGATAAGCTCTTTGCTTCGTTGTCATCTGTAAACTCCTTTCAACTTTCTTATTTTGCATTTCCTATTTTTCTACTTTATGATGCACCGCTTTTATAGGCGCTGAAGCAGATTTATTTATAATAATCAAAGCTTAAACCATACATCCTAACGGTATCGCCTTCTTGAATTCCTAATTCTTCCAACTGATCCAAAATTCCATTTGTCTTTAAGAAATTCTGGAAGAATTCAAAGCCCTTTTCAGAATCAAGATTGGTATAACCTAACATTCTTTCGATACGAGGTCCTTCTACAATGAACAATTTATCTTCTTCCTTCCACACCTCATATGGTTCGTTTGATTGTGCCAGATCCTCAGGGAAGAATTCGCGTTCAAATACTACCGGAGCTTCATCCAAATTACTTAGCATGTCCTTCACGTGATATAGTAATTCTTTCACACCTTTACCACTAACCGCTGAAATAGGAAATACCGGAATTCCCTTTGGTTCGAAGGTTTCTCTAAGAGTTTGTAATACTACTTCGGCATCTTCCTCATAAAGCACATCAATTTTATTTGCTGCTATCACCTGAGGACGGTTTGCCAACTCAGGATTGTAGGCCTCTAACTCTGAATTAATCAAATTAATATCAGCAATGGGATCTCTACCCTCTGTTGATGCTGCATCCACCAAATGGATGATTACCTTCGTACGTTCGATATGTCTTAGGAATTCATGTCCAAGTCCAAGGCCTTCCGATGCACCTTCAATTAATCCGGGAATATCTGCGATAACAAAACCGCCTCCCTCCAAATCAACAACTCCAAGATTGGGGGTCAGGGTTGTAAAATGATAGTTACCGATCTTAGGCTTAGCGTTGGATACACGGGCAAGCAACGTTGATTTACCGACATTCGGAAAACCTACCAGTCCCACATCAGCGATTACCTTCAGTTCCAGTATTACATCCATTTCCTGTGCTTTTTGTCCGGGTTGTGCGTATTTGGGAACCTGCATAGTAGGCGTTGCATAATGCTGATTTCCCTTACCTCCACGTCCACCTTTTAGTACTAATTCCCTCGTATGGCCGTGGGACATGTCTACGATTACTTTCCCCGACTCTTTCTCTTTGATAACCGTTCCTGCCGGAACCTTAATTACCAAATCATCTCCATCCTTACCGTGACAACGACGTTTCATTCCGTTCTCACCGTCCTGGGCGCTATATTTTCTAATATAGCGAAAATCAGTAAGTGTGTTTAATCCTTCATCTACTTCAAAGATTAAATCTCCGCCTTTACCACCATCTCCACCGTCCGGGCCACCTGCAGGAACAAACATCTCTTTACGAAAACTAACATGTCCATCGCCACCCTTACCGGATCTGATATGAATTTCCGCTCTGTCTGCAAACATTTTATCACCTTCCTCAATGTAGAAATACATGATCCTTTCAAATCAATTTAAAAATATATATTAATATGCATAATTTGTATATTATGGTCTTAATTTATTATTCCCAATATTATTAGGCTATTATAATCTGAATTCCTGGTAAAATCAACCTTACCAAGTAATGACACTCGCACCAGGCGACCGTCTTATGTTAACCATAAAAAACCCCAAATTCTGTACACTTGAGAATTTGGGGTTATTACCGAATGGTTATAACTATTTTGCTTCTACAGGGTATACACTTGCTTGTTTCTTGTCTCTACCCTTACGTTCAAATTTAACAACACCGTCAACTAAAGCAAATAATGTATCATCGCCACCGCGTCCTACGTTAACACCCGGATGGATCTTAGTTCCGCGTTGTCTGTAAAGAATATTTCCTGCAAGAACAAATTGACCGTCTGCTCTTTTTGCACCCAATCTCTTGGATTCGGAATCTCTACCGTTCTTGGTAGAACCAACACCCTTTTTATGAGCGAAAAATTGAAGGTTCATTCTTAACATGTTCTACACCTCCTAATGACTTATTTCATACAAATGAAAAACGTTCACTTGTTATGAATTAATTGATCTAAAGTTACTGTGACTTCTCCTGCCTAAGTTTGATATACTTGTCGGAATACTCATCATTAATTCCTTGAAGTCCAAGAGCTAATGAACTGAGTAACAGATTTGTATTGCTACTCATGGGGTCCATCACGTGAAAATCCATAATTCCTTTTTTCTCATCTTGTTCCAAACGAAACTGATCCGAGGTAAAATTCTCGATAGAATTTATGGTATTGATTACAAGGGCTGAAACTGCTGAACATACAACATCACTTCCGTATTCGGAATAATCAGCATGGCCGGACAATCGAAACCCGGTAATCAAATTCTCTGCATTTTTATAAATGGATACGCTAATCATATCACATTACCTATGCATTAATCTTTTCAATCTTTACCTTGGTATATGGTTGTCTATGTCCGTTCTTCTTGTGATATCCAGATTTTCTCTTGTATCTGAAAACAATAACTTTTTTGCTCTTGCCTTCTTCAACAATCGTTGCTGATACAGTTGCGTTTGCTACAGTAGGCTCACCTACTACTAACTTGTCGCCTTTGTTTACAGCAAGTACTTGATCAAAAGTATAAGTCGCTCCTTCTACACCGAGCTTTTCAACTTTAATGATATCGCCTTCCGCTACCTTGTACTGTTTTCCACCAGTTGCAATTATTGCGTACATATTGGCACCTCCTATTATCATTACTCGCCAACTATGGTGTCTGATTGCTCAGAGCTTAAACCTCGTTGTGCGGCACACTAAAATATGTTAGCATATGCCAAGCTATTTGTCAATTAATTATTTCACATCAATAGCACCAAATATTTGTTGGCAAAATACCTATATGAAAAAGATTCTTCCTTTTTTATACTCACCTTATGACTTTCGCTTACTTATATTATAATGATTTAAGTGCTCTATGGGAAATGAATTACGAACTCTATCATAACATTTTTAATATAATAATAATAAAGACGAAAAGAACAAATTAATGCAAAATTATCAGTATCAGCACGAGAACGAATTATCATTATTACCAAAAAACTATACCTTTCAAATGGCACTTGATCATGGTGATGTAATTGCATTAGGTGCACAACCTTATATATTAAAAAGCTACAACAATTTTTAAATAATGTGGAGAATGGAATACCAGATAAAGCAAGAATCACAATATTTAATGTTGATGGTTATCCAACAATTAGTATCTTACAGTATGATGGTTATAAAATTATTTTTACACGAAGGTATTTCATAAAAGAAGATATCAATTATATAACATATTATGGTGATACCTTACTTGTGAAATCTAGAAAAGATAGTTACGATAGGATAAAAGATTACATCCTAGCTACATATAACAATGGTGATGTATATATCTTCTATGAAGTTCTGTCAGCATTTTAATCAAGTTCTAGTTTGCATCCCAAGCTTTATGCTGCTAATTACTATTAGCAGCCTCTATGTTGCTGGTAGAATCTACCTCAAATACACTATTTGACAACTGTTTGAACTTATCACAGAAATACTTCAAATCCTTGTCACTTGCTTTTGCTTCATCATACTTTTTATTTGTCATAGCTATCAAATCCAGAACATCCTCATCAGTATTTCTGGCATCATAATAAGCCTTGGTTCCTTCATTCATGATTGGTCCTAGAAAGACCTTTAAATCACCTTTTTGATCTTTAATTACGTAGTGTTTTGAGAGGCTTGGTGCAGGAGTTTTTATATTTATAATCTTTATTTCATAATAAACATAAACAATATAATTCTTTTCTATATGGTCTTTCTTCACATAAACCTTGAGATTGTTGTAACCATCAAAATATTCCGTCATTTGCTTAAGTTCATCTGGTGTATAAACTGCAGAAGGATCACTAACTAAATTCTTAAGAGTATCCGTATCGCAGTTGTTCATAGCCGTATAATAATTAGTAATAAGTTCTGTAATTTTGGGATATCCTTCTTCTTCAATTTTATACACCATTAAAGGAGTTGGTGTAGTAGTCGGTATCTTTGTTACCTCATCTGTTATTACTACATAGTTTGAACTACCTTGATAGTCATTATGTTTATCTACCTCCGTATTTTCAGATGTTACTGGCAATCCTGAAATGCAACTGTTACTCTTCTGTGTAGTATTTGAT
>JAEWEO010000177.1 GCA_023389295.1 Bacillota bacterium | reverse complement strand
GATGAATACTCCCATAACCACATTGAAGAAAACAGAAATAAGTTCACAGTACTTGCGAATGTGTTTTTTGAAACAAATAACCTTCCATTTGTAGCCAGAGAATGCTGTGAAAATGTGAGAATTTTTAGCAAGGAAAACTAATATTGACAGGGGGTTAAATGCATGAGATTTTTCAGCCTAGCAAAGCATAATGCAGAACAATTCGTAAAAGATGGTAAAATAAATGTGCGAATAGCAAAAGCAAATAAAAAGAATAGTTATGTTATTCTTCATGGAGATATGAAGCCGTCAAAAAACTTTAAAATAATAGAAACGTTAAACTAGAATTTAAGGAGGCTATCATGAAAGAGAAAATAAAATACGGAATTGAAACTTTTATATATGCTTTTATAACCGGTGCAGGATTACTGATTGGCATGTATGCTGTTCAAGCATTGTTTTAGGGGAGGGGAATCTTGAAAGATTTAAACATAATCACAACTGAGATGATGGAGCATATCTGTGATAACCTATGCTGGTATCCAGAAGAAATTAAAGATCCAGAGGAACTTGAGTGTATATGCGCAGAATGTAAGATGGGGAAGTTTGTTTGCGATATCATTAACGAGGAGGCGGTAGAATGAATCAACAGACAGCAGATGAATTAATAGACAAGGCCGTGAAGAAGGCAATCAAGGAATATGCTAAAGAGCAGAAGACAGAAAAAAAGCGAAAAGCACTGCATAACACTAAGCTGCTTTTAAAGAATTACGAGAAGATAAAGAATAGCATAGAAGAAGCTATTTCTGAAGTAAGTCAATTAGAAGAGCGGCCTTTTAATTACGATGATGAAGATGATGTATACATTGCGAGTATTCGAAGGAGTAAACTGAAAAGCTTAATTGTTTTGTCACATATTGATAAGGCTCTTCTACTAACTAAAGAGGAGTATGAGCAAAAGGAAATGTCTTATAAGTACGAAGCCTTTTATGAATGCTTAATGAATGGAGTAACCTGTGAAGCAGAGGCTGAAAAGTTATCGACTAGTACTGTAACCGTGAGAAGATGGATTGCGGAGGTAACTAAGGAAATTAGCATTAGAATATTTGGTATAGATGGATTGGAAACCATTTGATTAAACCATGATAAAAAGATGTTCTTTTAATGTTTTTTTCAATATGGTAATCTGTATACGGAAAGGTGAATACAGATTCAATCACCTACGGTCATCGGTCTGAATAAGGCTGGTGGCTAATTGAACCGATTTTCTATTATTCTTTGTTCCGGTTCTCAATCTCGAAAAGAATGACGTTTTGAAAGCGACGGAGTGTACGATAACAATCCTAGATAGGGTGTATTATTGCTTAGTAGACCTCGAAATTAAGCATCGTTTATGCGTTTGACTAGATGTCATCACTTGTAACGACAACAAGGGAACAAAAACTCTATGGGATAGTAGCTCAATCGGCAGAGTCCTTGCTCACTGTAGAGCAGGTAGGTATTGGTTCGAATCCAATCTATTCCACTGATTCTCTAGCCAAGTGAATCTCCTTAAATTATTGCTAAAGGACATCTGCTATTAGATTGTAGTGGGTGTCTTTTTGTTGACTTATCTCGGACAATGTAATAATATGGAAATGTAATTACGTTGGAGGTGTATGTATGTTAGGGGTAAAAGCAATAATAGACGGTGAGTTAAAATCACATGATATTGATAGCATAAGGTTATCTGTTATGGCACTTGCAGCGTCGAGAGTTATTAGGGAGCAAGATGGCATTATGATTTTCGACCAGGAGTTGTTTGGACGGTTGTATGGAAAGAATGAAATTAAGATATGATTAAGCTAGAAAGTGTGTATCCAAAAACATTCTTTCTACCCCTGAAGGTTCCGGGTGTTTTTTTATATTGGTAATACTGTGATAATATGGTGATTTTTACATGTGGACTACGATTAAAACTTTGTGTCCTATTATACTTTAAGTATTGACAATCGCAAAAAAGAAGAACTATAATGTAATATCATTGCAAATATGAGGAGAGTATAAAATGCCAAATGATAAAAAATATAAGGGGCTAGAGATCGACACAGATAATATACTAGGATGGATTGATTTATTCTGTTCTCAAAAAGAATATATAAAGAACAGAGTGCATAAACATGAAAGTAAGCAATCCATTGATTATGAAGTAGTACATAACAAAGGCTCTTTTTCATTTAGTTTGTTTAAATCAAACGGTAGTAGATATACTATTTCTTACAAGAGAGGAAGTAACCAGTCTGATTCTAAGGATTTTGCTGACTGTGTAATTGAAAGAATTAGTAAAGTGAATAAAATTACGGATGATAACAGAGGATATAAGATTCATCTTTCAGCGAATGATTTTACTGCATTCATTGATATGTTAATAGATGATGATGTTCAAATATTGGTCCATAATGACAATGAAAAAAGTATCCGATATTCTTTGAAGAGCATATTATATAGAGATGAAATAGTAATTCATTACTATAAAACTACGCAAAACCTTTTCATCCAAGGTAAGAGATTGCAATTGTTCAATAAAGCAACAGACATTTTAGCAGGAACCTGTGAATTTGTGGATGTAATAAATGCTGAAATCAGATACGATAATGTAAACATTTCTAGTGACCAGGTGATTGAGAACATGAAGCAGTCACTTGGAGATGTATTTAAATTTTTAAGTAGTACACAAAAATCGATCATGTCGAATGCATTTAAGTTTTATAGAATTGAAATGGATTTGGATGACTATTCTGTATTTGTGCAGCCAATGTTCAGGGCAATGGATGGTTTCTTTTACAAGTTGTTTAAGGAGTTTGATATTACAATTGTGGATGATGAAGGAGAACAGTTTGGAATAAGCTACTTTTTTCGATCAGAAAAAGAAAAAACTAACCCGCTATTGTTAAAAGGGGAATTTGCTAGTAAAATAGATAATGAAAGAATTGTAAATGCATTCAACAGACTGTATGCTTGGTATCATAAGAACAGACACGCATATTCTCACTCAACAGAAAGAGATTTTACAACTGCTATTATAAAAGACCGAAAAGTTGCCGATACTTTATTCAAAGAAGCTGTTGATTTGTATCGTACTGTATACGAT
>JAEWEO010000167.1 GCA_023389295.1 Bacillota bacterium | reverse complement strand
TATTATGTGGTAATTTAAGTAGTCTTGCCGGCAAATACGCTGTAAAGAATATAAGAAACGTCTGTATCGTCAAGGGTATCGCTATTAATAGGATGTGTAGCGGATTGCTTAAGATAACCTCTCCCTGGAAAGAAAATAGGAGTACAAGCATTAATAATAATCCTATGGTAGTAAAATTATCGAATTTAGGGAGAAAACGGTTTTCAAAATAATCAAGCCCTTTTCTCTTCGTAATTAAAACTCTTGTAAGTATTCCGCCAGCTAGAGGTATAACTACAAATAGTACAACCGACATAATTAAAGTATCCCATGGAACGGATACATCACTAACACCCAGTAGGAACTTAACGATCGGAATAAACGCGACTAAGATAATCAAATCGTTTGTCGCAACTTGAACAACTGTATAAGCCGGATTTCCTTTGGTCAGCTGACTCCACACGAATACCATTGCTGTACAGGGTGCTGCACCAAGTAGTACTGCTCCGGCCAGATACTCTTTTGCTAGTTCCACAGGTATTAAGCCTTGAAATATTACATAGAAGAACAATACTGCCAGGCCATACATTGTAAATGGTTTTATCAGCCAGTTTGTAATCCAAGTGACGTATAGACCTTTTGGATTTTTACGTACATTTTTTATACTCTGAAAATCAACCTTCATCATCATAGGATAAATCATAACCCAGATTAGAATTGCTGTCGGAATGGAGATGCTTGCGTATTCAAATTGATCAAAAAAGTCAGGTACTCCGGGTAAAAACTTACCTATTAGTACTCCTGCCACCATACATAGTGCAACCCATATGGTTAAGTACTTGGAGAAAAAACCGATACCATTATTATTTTCATTACTCATTACACTTCTCCTTTAATTTGGTCTTTTACAATTATTACATATATCTTCTTGTTTACATTTTATTAATTTAGAATTATCATCCTGGTAGGAAGGGAGTCCTTTTAATTGCATAATTAAATATTGATAAAGTTCCTTATTTTCCTGTATGAATCTATCACTAATGCCGTAATACGCCCACTGCGCTTTCTTATAGCAACGAAGAATTCCGCTTTGCTTAAGAGTAGTTAGATGCTTAGATACATTAGACTGTGACATATTTAGAACACTTTCTATCTCACAGACACATAGATCATCTGCAATTAATAAGGACAGAATTCTTAATCGGTTCTCTTCCGCTAATGCTTTAAAAATATCAACCATGTTGATACCTCCTTTCATTATTTATATCGAGATGATTGCGAAACTATATAGATGTTGCAATTGAACACACAATAGATACATATTCCTCCGCTCCAACGCTCCTTCGGGCTTAACTTCTGCTCCGGAACAGTATCTATTGTGTATTCAATATCTAAAGTTTACGAGTTCGCAATCGCATATTATATATATCTATATCATCATATGAGAATATATTCATATACTATGCCAAAAATAGTAAGGAGTTTCATGGTTACATGGTCTTAATTATTTTTTCCTAGTTTTATCATATTGCTTGAAACCACCAGATAGGTTATAAACTTCCTTAAATCCTTGATTGATCAAGATGTTCTGAGCAGCATTACCGGTAACACCTTTATTGCAATAAGTAATTACTACTGTATCATGATCCATTTCCATAGCTGCATTTCTTAATTTAGCATGAGGTATGCTGTTGGCTGTTTCCACATGTGCTTTTTCATACTGAGCAGTTACCCTCGCATCGATCAGTTTATATTTCTTTCCTGAATGAGTAAGCTCATTTAACTGATCTGCGGTCATTAATGGTCTGCCCTTATGAATAGCATTATCTAGGATCATTCCTGTATACATAACAGGATCTTTCGTTGTAGAGAATGGCGGTGCATATGCTAGGTCCAAATGGAATAGATCCTCTACTTTTGCTTTGAAAGTAATTGCCGTAGCAAATACATCAATTCGTTTATCTACACCTTCATTGCCCACAATCTGCACACCCAACAGCCTTCCTGTAAGTTTATCCGCGATTCCCTTAATGACCATTTCCTTGCCACCCATGTATTCCGGTTTATTGGGCTTAATATTATGGCACACTACGAGCTCATAACCCTGTTCCAAGGCTTCACGTTCGGAAAGCCCGGTTTGTGCAACGGTCATATCAAACACCTTGAAAATACCGGTACCAAGAATGCCTCTAAACTCTAAATCACCACCAGTAATACAGTCACCGGCTATTCGACCGGTCTTATTCGCTGTAGAACCAAGTGGCCTATAGATTGGTTTTCCGGTCACAACATGGTAATGCTCAGTACAGTCACCGCAGGCGTAAATATCAGGTATATTCGTTTGCATCCTAGTATTTACACGAATTGCACCGGCAACTCCAATCTCCACTCCTGCTTCTTTGGCAAGCTCTGTATTGGGGCGTACACCTGTTGATATCAGAACTAAATCTGCTCCAATTTCTTTGCCATCTGATAGGATTACACTATTATTTGTAATTTCTGTTGCCGAAGCATCTGTAAATACGGTAATACTATTTTTTATAAGGTGATCCTGAACATAGACCGCTATATCACCGTCAAGTCCCGGCGTTACCTGCGGTAGTTTCTCCAGTAGAGTAACTTCCAAACCAATCCTCTTAAGGTTCTCACACATTTCCAGACCGACAAACCCGGTACCAATAATAACTGCAGACTTTGGTTGATGTGTATTGATAAATGATCTAATCCGATTCATATCATTCATATTACGTAAAGTAAAAACATGTTTACTATTCACGCCTTTTATTGGAGGTACGGTTGCCCTGGCACCAGTAGCAAGTACAAGCTTATCATAATGATCAATAAATACTTCCCCGTTTACGAGGTTTTTCACAAGTATGCTTTTTGAATCAGGATTAATATTAAGAACTTCATGTAAGGCACTAATATCAACGTTATATTTATCTTTAAAGAATTGCGGGTCCCGTGGAGCCAATTCATACTCGTTATCAATTAATCCGCCGATGTAGTAAGGCATACCACAGCCGGAATAAGAGATAAAACTATCCTTTTCATATATAACAATCTCTGCATTTTCACTATTTCTTCTGGCTTTTGCCGCTGCAGATGTTCCGGCTGCAACTGCTCCGATAATAACAATACGCATAGTATCTTCTCCTCTCTGTTTAATCGCAAGAACAGCTTTCATTAACATTGCTCTGATCAGGAGCATCTATGATGCTAGTTAATAGAGCATGTGCCTCTTTACAACAATTATTATTGATAGAATAAAACATCCATTTTCCATCCTTTCGGCCGTCTACCACTCCAGCCTCACATAAGCTTTTCATGTGATGGGACAAAGTTGATTGAGAGATATTTAACTCATCTAATATCTGACATGCACACATTTCACCTTTCAGAAGCATATCAACTATCATAAGTCGGTTCGAATCACTAAGAGCTTTAAATACTGTTGCCATTTTATCAAATTTATTATCCAATTAATTCACCTCATATCTATGATTATCGATATGTTAATTATAAATATCATATCGATATTTGTCAATATGTTGTTTTAACCCTAAGAAATACGCTACGGAGTTTCTCCGTTTCGCGTGCAAGTTCGCATTGTGAAAAGTTTTATTGTTCACTTTAATTACTTTGCTTTCACGCAAAAAAGGGGCTGCTTTGAGAAGCAGCCAATAGTCTATCTTGGACTTGTAGTATCAAATAAACAACCTTGCTAAATAACCCTTTTGTAACCCATTCCATATTCTTACTGCATAATCATTTGCTACTTGCTCAAGATACATTTGTACTTCACTATTCGACATCTTATCAGTCAAGATATGAATCATTCTTCTAACTTTAAGTTCAATCCTTTCCAAATCATCACCTTTAAAATAAAATTCAATATCTTTGCAGTCCTTCCCGTCTAATGTAAGTTTTGGTACAGGTTTTTCTGCTATTATACATCCGATTGCATTTAGTAGAACCGGATAGCAAATATTATCATAATAAAGGGATTGATATTCCGGCTGGATCTTCTGAAGTAGACGTATTACATACTTTCTTTCAAAAAGATCAAGAAATATCTTTTCATTTTCAATGTATTTTAAATAATGCAGTATCAAATCAATTCCACATTTATCCGGACTATCAATTAAGGTTGGATAATCCAATGTAAGAATATGATTTTGAGGGTTAAAATTCACATCATATCGGATGAAAAATGCTGGCATGCCTTTCATAATGGTATCCTTGTAATTTTTGCAACCGTAATCTTCAAAATTATCGATTAACCTTTCATATATTGTTTTGGCTTCCAATACTTTCTCAACTATAAGTTCATAACCTTTATTATAGAGACTTTCTGCGTTCGGTTTTTCCGCTGTATTTATTATTTCATTCCGATTACTTATAGAGCATTCATTTATACAGTAAATAACTGCTTCCATAAGCATTCTAGCAGTTTCAAAACGAACCGAACTACTTTCTTTGGAAGTATACTTTTCTGAAAGATTAGCTACAATAGGTATTAATTCTTCTATTTCGTATTCCATAGACTCTCCTTTCGGTTTAACAGATTATCTCCAGGTTATTTCCTTTAATACCTCCAGGTATAAATCCTTATCCCACCTTTGTTCCTCAGCAAAATTCTCGTATTCATTATGTCCCCCAGATTCTCTGTAACCGTCATACCCCCCTCTGATAGCCCTAGTAAATCTCTCCAGACAGGTATTCTCCAGGTAATCCGTATCACCAAAACATACAGATTCAAATTGTTCCTTCATAAAGGTCAATAGTTCATCATCGGTTAGTTTATCTTCTGACTCATTTTTAAACGCATAAAATATTTCCTGAAGCTGTTCTATTACTTCTAAATAATTGTCCTGATCGATATACTGAGAATCACAAAAGGTGAAAATCAATTTATCCAAGATACCGTTTCCAAACTCTACTCTCATAAATTTTTTAAGAGTATCATCCCTGCACAAGATTAATTCATCTACATCTTCCTTTGTTAAGGTAAGACCAAATTGCTCTGTTTTTTCATTACATGAAATTAGTACCGCCAATTCATTTTGCTTCTTTTTTACCTGTAGTAATTCATAAAAGTTATCGTACATATATTCACTCCTTTGACAGTAGTAGCTTATTATACTTCCACCTCCAATTTATTACAAGTATTGTAATTTGAGCAATTTTGTGCTATAATAAATACAAAGATAAGGATAAAAGTCCCCTTGTTGTAAGCAAAATTTTCAACTATAAAGTGGACTCTGATAATAATTCACCCTATTAAAGTAGTGGAAAAGAAACGACCAACATCGAAAATATCAATGTTGGTCGTTTTGTGGTTCAGTATAATACTGTTGGTGCTTTCTCAGTTTGAAATATCAGTCCAACTACATAAAGTTTTACTATTTTCCCAATAATCTATTTTTATTAAATTAGCATTTTTAACGATGATTATATTCACAAAATCATTAGAACTTATTTCTAACGTAATATATTCTCCATCGGATGTGGTTCCCTTTAAAAAGTATTTCGTATCAAAAAACCCATTATTATCAATCTTCGAATCGTTAGAAATTTCGAATCGTTAGAAATTTCTAATGTGGTAAATTTTTTACCTACAATCACATCATAGCATATTGCAATCGTAGTTTTAACATTTAATGCTATAA
This sequence comes from Bacillota bacterium, assembly GCA_023389295.1. Classification (GTDB taxonomy): domain Bacteria; phylum Bacillota; class Clostridia; order Lachnospirales; family Lachnospiraceae; genus Mobilitalea. The sequence goes on along the minus strand of JAEWEO010000167.1, from coordinate 40,464 downwards.
AAATGACCGCTACTAAGGCAAGAAACAGATTAAAAATGATATCAATTAAATTAATATGTAATTTTTTACTCAAAATTCTTTTAACTGATAATACCAAAGCTATGAAAGCTATTATTCCACTAATCATATACGGAAATGTCATAAATGCCTTATTAAACAAAGCATGTTTTCCACTAATATCATCAAAGATATTTGATAAAAAGATCCAGACAAAAATTAATAAGTAGGGCCATATTTTTTTTACCCATTTGCTTGCTTTCATACGATTTGTCCTTTTCAATAATATGACGATACGCCAAAACCTCCAAACTGAGTGATTTTGTTTTACACCAGTTTAAAGGTTTACATAAACTTTAGGATATTCCCTTTTGGGTACCGCTAATACAAATAGTTAATTTTTCCGTCGCATTTTTGGGAGTTATAATAACTGTTCCGCTGCTTCCCATACTGTATTTTTTTATTTCTATCTCACATTCTGTACCTTCAATACTGATGTCATTCAATGTTATATGCTCTACATCAGGATAATAGATCACAGTTGTGGCCGATGTGCTGATATTTTGACATATCATAGTAAAATTCCTACTTTGGAAATCAAAGCTGTATTCAAGAAGCTCTCCGCTTGTACTCATTGGGTATGCTCTTTTAAGCGCATTTATGTATTTGCATTTTTCCATACCAGAATAATAGCACCAAAAGGAGTTACTCCACAGATATTTTTCAAATATTTTGATTAACTCTATTGCCAGTTCATAGGTAATATCATAGTCCGTAAATGCTCCCCATTCGCCTACCAGTACTGGCATATCCAGTCTATCCTGAACCTTCCTATGAGTATCAAAGATATAATTTACACGATCCTGACTGTAAGCATCGTATTTGTCAGTATCAACAACAAGATCGTATCCGTGGGGAGAGAATACCTGTGCCTTGTCGATGCGTCCAATCTCCGATTGGATTGCAATATTGGAAAAATAGTTTGCTTCTGTAAAAATAATTGATTCCATATCTATTTCTCTTATGGCGCTTGTAACCTTTGCGTAAAAGGGAGTGAGAATGTTTCTGTCAAAATCCTTCGCCACAGCACCCGAACTCTCAATAATACTTTTAAAGATTGTCCATTCGGACATACTGTTTAAAATATCAACTCTTTTTTCTTGGTCCATCCATAAGGCTGCCAGTTCCTCGGGATCAGGTTTAGTTATATTCAGCACTTTGGTCGCATATTCCAAGATGATATCTCCAAGAACTTCCTCAGCCAAGCTTCCAATTGCCGGTTCGTTCATAATATCATATCCTATGATATTATCGCACTCTTTAAAGAAGTCCGCTACATGAGCCCACATTTTAGCATAATGGTCTTGAAGTCCGATGCCGTCACAGGCAGGGGTATTATTCCAGAAGTGATCAAAGGATCTCATAACAGCACCGCTTTGAAGATATGCATCACTCCACAATTCTCCCTCGACATGTGGCTGTCCGTCCGTAAGTGTCGCCCATTCTGGGGCACCATCTCCCCATTTGCAGCTATATAAGTCCTGGTGCATATCTAATAAGACATAGATATCATTGTTTCTAGCAAGATCAACGAATCTCTTTATATTACTCAGGTACTCATCATCATATTGCAGAGGTTTTGGTTCAACTCCATCCCATATGAGTCCAAGCCGGACAACATTAAAGCCCAAATACTTAAACCATTCAAATAAATTATCATCACAGTTGGCAATGTAGCCTAGTGCCTTTTCTTTGCAAACGAAATTGATTCCGCTCAGTATTACTTGAGCTCCGGTATCGTCAACAAATTTAGTACCGCTTACATATAACCTTCTCATTATTTATCCTCCATTTATTCAATTTTATTATATACTAACACCATCTCTTTTCTTTTACTGCTTTTCTTATATACCAAAATGATCCACTTCTTTATATTGAATATCTATATACTGACACGATCCCTTTCTCTATCCTGTAAGAAGTCTATTCCTTTTCCTTTACAGGAATGTATAGCTCCATATAATGCCTTTTATACTGCTTAAATATACTGATTTCCAAAGAGTCACCGGCAATTTCATAATTTCGTCTGGCAATAAAGGTTTTCATAGCGTCATAATGCTGATCAAGCACTAGGTAATCTAAATCATCAATAATAATACACTTATGCGCGCATAATACCGGTTGAAAAATCTCAAAAGGGCTATATTCCTCTGCTAATTGTATCGTGGAGCCAATCCCGTTATTCAAATAGGAATGGTATTCCCCATTCTCAAGTTTAGCTTTTGACACAATAGATATTGAGTGGCACAAAGTAATCCATTCCTTCCTTGAGGAAAAGGATTTTAGTAGACGGTCTATCCTTTTGCTAAGGCTTTTATCATCACTTTCCATAATGGAATCGGTTAATAGCATCCAGTATTTCGGGCTTTTTACAATCTCAATATAATCCGTATCTATAAATTTATCAAAAACACCGTCCAAATAATCAATCTTATTACTAAGCAGCTCATAATATCTTATTTGGTCATAAATCTCCTTACGCTTATTCGTAATTATAGCTCTGATAGAAGCAAGATCATTTTCTGATAAAAGTGCTCTGATTTCTTCAATTGAGATATCAAGTGCCCTCAGCATCTTAATGGTAACCAGCGTTTCCATTTGGTCGAGGCTATAAATCCTGTAATTATTTTCATCCTGCACTTTTGGATGAAGCAGACCGATCTTATCATAATATCTTAACGTATCTATGGAGATATCAAGTATTCTGGAGGTTTCACCAATTGCAAAATCACACTTCACTTAGCCCTACCCCTTTCTGGCATTTTTACTGAACGTTGATATTTCGTCTTCCTTCTTTTTGTCAAACGGATAGAAGAATATAGTTACAAGGCCGATCATGATTGCGCATAGAGGAACTAATCCGGTAGCTACCCGGATCCCTCTCACAGCCGAAGCAGATTGTACCTTTGCCGTTCCATCATAGCCAAAGTAGCTGATGATACTTGTAAACAGAACGGTCTGCAACCCGGAAAAAGCAGTAATAAATAAAGCGAATATTCCATTAAACAGACCGGTTTTTCTTACCCCGGAGGTTCTCTCATCCTCGTCAATGATCAACGGTCCCATCGGTGACCAGGATGTGGAGATATAATTTACGGTAAAAACTACCATGATATAGGACACCGCCGCCGTAATGACAGATTCAGCTAATAAAATGCTGGTATACCCCAGTATCGCAGGTATTGTTCCCCAATAAATACTTCGCTTGGTGCCATATTTCTTTACTATATTGGCCATTACCGGTAAAAATAACAGTACCAATATGTGTGTGCCGGCATCTACAACCGTTGCAGCAATACCGTTTGCTTTTATTACATGATCCATATAGTACAAGTACGGAGTGAAATAATATGTCACCGGTCCCAAGGTAATTACAGAGTACAGCACATATGTTATAAATTGCCTTGATTTCATAATCTTCCAAGAATCCTTCAGCAACTGCTTTCTGGAAATATGCTGCTCATTTAATGTGGTATACAGTTCGGGCTTATCCTTTAGGGTCCTTAGAGAGTACCAGTAGAATAAACATTGCACCACTACCACCGCCGTAAATACCGGTATTAAAGCTTCTCTCTTTCCATCTCCAACTAACAATAAAGTAGGTATCATTGTAACAAAGAACGAAAGTACATTAGATACATACACATTAATTGTATTGATATCAACTCTCTCCTCTATCGTAGGAGCTGCGATCAGTTTATATGATCCATATGCTATTCCATATGCGGTAGCGGCTGTATCATAAATAAACAGTTCAATTGTATAAATCAAGAATATAAGCCATTCACTCCAGTCAGGGCTGGACAGCATCATTGCAAATGATGAGATTGCCATAAAAGGTACTGTAACCTTCAATATATAAATATATTTTCCATGTTTCTCATTATAACGTTTTCGGTCTATGTATACACCCAAAAGTGGATCGTTGATTGCATTCCATATGTTATAAATTATGTATACCCAACCGACATATTTAGCATCCAATCCGATAACATCCGTATAGTATTTTACAAAAACATTGTGAATTAATACTTGACCGATCGATAGAGCCGGACCTGGCAAAGCTAGGTACCATTTTTCTTTCATGCTCAATCCGTTATGGGAGAATACAAACATTCCTTTTAATTTCGTGAAAAGATTTTTCATTTTACTCATAGTCCACCCCAACTAATATTTTATATCTTGTCAAGCCCCTGAAGTGAAATTCTATGTAATATCCTATTAAATCCTTTGCTACTTAATGATGCTTTTGTAATTAATAAAAATGCTTTGATAGCCTATTTCTATCATTATTATAAACCATGGAGTTACTCCAGTGTAAATAGCTATTTCTTATATTCTAAAACATATCTAAAATATTCTTTATCTAACTCCTTTTCGTAAGGAAAGGATTTAATATACATGTTCTACACTATTTTAAATTTCTGCCATCTTCCACTCCGATATCTCCTATAATAAAGGACCGAACGAATGCCCCAGTCGATTCCCATAGCAATCCATACACCGATTATGCCCCAATTTAACCAAACTCCAAGGATAAACGAAAAAACTACTCGACAGATTACTGTTGCTATAATGGCAACGATCATTGTGTATTTCACGTCACCTGCGGCTCTCAAGGCATTTGATAAGGGTCCGGAATACGGCTGTAGAACAATGATGAATAGATTATGTAGAACGACAAGAATAAACACATATCTACCAGTTTCCGATGTTAATGAGAATAATTTCAATATTAACGGCATAAAAGCGATAATAACCAGATCTAATATGAAAGATCCATAAAATGTAATCCTTATGAGTTTTTTAATGTAATAATCCGCCTGTTCTAAATCACCCGCACCAACACATTGACCAACAACTGTTACAATGGCTAAACCAAGGGCTAGAGTAATAATCGCTCCAACATAATCAATGCTGTTTGCTATGCCATTTGCTGCGATCTGTGAGGTTCCAAACACTGCGATGATACTTATGAGGAGTATTTTTGAAAGTTGGAATAAACCATTTTCAATTCCATTTGGTACGGCAATTTTAAGTATTTTCTTAATATAGTCAGACTGCCATGAAAAAATATCTCTGATATGGATTGTTACTTGATATTTCTTATTCTGTAAAAGTACATAAAGCATAATTGCAGCAAATATCCTTGAAATTAGTGTTGGATAGGCAACGCCTGAAACACCTGCATCCAGAATAAAAACACCAATGGCATTTCCAACTACATTGATCAGATTCATAATCAAAGAGATGTATAGTGTAATTCTTGATAAGCTCATTGATCTGAACAGTGCTGCACAGGAGTTATATAAAGCTAAAAATGGTAATGAGAATACTGTAATTACAAGATAGGTAGTGCTTGCATCCATAACCTCCTTTTCCACTTTACCAAACAATAGATGTAACATTGGCTTGTGGAAAATAAGAACAATTATCATAAGAATTACAGATAATACGGTTGTAATCATCACCAGCTGGCTGGCAGAGGCATGAATATTCTTCTCCTCTCTCTTTCCAATATACTGAGATACTACAACTGCTCCGCCTGTTGCCAATGCACTAAAAATGTAAATAAAAAGTCCATTTATCATATCAACCAACGATACACCTGATACGGCTGCTTCCCCGGCATGAGATACCATGATCGTAGCTGCAACCCCTACAAGCATGACAAGTAACTGTTCAAAAATGAGAGGAACAATTAATCTTTGTAAATCTTTGTTCGTAAAGAGTTTTCTACTTTCTTCAATATTATTTTTTGGTTCTATCAGTTTTTCTATCAAATTCATTCTTCTTCTCCTTAAGTTATCATGTCAGACACTAAAATTTCCCCATTTTATACCTTTTTTATAGGAATATTACCTTACAACACCACCTATTTCCCATACACTGGTTCCATATATCCATATATAGTCCCCTTTTACTTTTACTCCTTCAGAGCAAAGTAAGTTCATATGTAATAAGGGAGTCCAGTATACTGCACTCCCTTATTATATAAATCCTCTATTTGTAATTTTTAATGAAATAATAGTAATCTGTTATTCAAAACCAACGACTGCATGAGGAATATAAGGTTCTTCAAGGAAAGCAATCTCTTCCTTTGATAGGGTAACCGTAAGTGCCTTAACAGCATCTTCCAGGTGTGAAACCTTAGTAGCACCTACAATCGGAGCTGTAATCGGTTCCTTTTGAAGTACCCATGCAAGTGCAATCTGAGCCCTTGGTATACCTCTTTTCTCTGCCAACTCCTTAACTCGTTCTACGATCCTTCGGTCCGCTTCACTTGATTCGGGGAAGAACTTATTTCCTATGGCATCATTTTCAGAACGCTCTGTCACAGCTCCCCAATCTCTGGTTAGTCTGCCTTTCGCTAACGGACTCCAAGGTATTACGCCGATTTTCTCATCTTTACACAGAGGAAGCATCTCTCTTTCCTCTTCACGGTAAAGAAGATTATACATATCCTGCATTGTGGAGAAACGAGTCCATCCATTCTTCTCAGCTATATGTAAGGCTTTACTAAACTGCCATGCAAACATGGATGAAGCACCAATATATCTGGCTTTCCCTGCTTTCACTACATCGTGCAGAGCCTCCATGGTTTCTTCAATGGGAGTATTATAATCCCACCGGTGAATCTGATAGAGATCAATATAATCTGTTCCCAGCCTCTTTAGACTTTTATCTATTTCGCTCATGATAGCTTTGCGGGAAAGCCCTGCACCATTCGGACCTTCATGCATTCGAAAATATACTTTGGTCGCAAGAACTATCTCATCACGCTTTGCATAGTCTTTTAATGCGCGTCCGACGATTTCTTCGCTCGTTCCGTCTGAGTATACATTCGCTGTATCAAAGAAATTGATACCCATATGAAGAGCTGTTTTGATTATTGGGCGACTGTTTTCCTCCGACAGTGACCAAGGCACAATTCCACGCTCAGGAACACCAAAGCTCATACAACCGACACAGATTTTTGATACATCCATTCCCGTATTACCTAGTTTTACATACTCCATAAATAAACCTCACTTTCCTTCTTTTCGTTTTTTATCATAATGTATAATCCTATCTGTCTATTCAAATACTTGCAAAGGTCTTTGTTATTTCTACGTACTTTGGCACCCTAATCTTACGCTGTTCAATTATTAAATTCTTTAAAACTCTCCATATATTTAGGGTTATTTCGTTGCTATATTTATTATATATTTATATACTTATCATGTAAAATGCTTATAATTGATTATTAACCATACATTTATTGCATGATAAACGAACAAATGTAACTTTTAAATGCACAAAAAAACAACAAGCTCTTCTTATCCATTTGAAAACTTGTTGTTTATGGTTTCAGTCTAATTTGTTTCAGACTAAATGTTTCAGTCTAATTTATTTCATGTGATTGTAACATTCTGTCTTTTAAAAATTCAAGGAAGATAGATGTAGCATTTGAAAACACCTTGTTTTTTTTCCAAATTACTACATGATTACTAACCCTTTTAGGATAAAGCGGAACGAAGCAAAGATGATCCGATGGACGGATCTGAAGCGCTCCCTCAATGCTAAATACCTTACCTAGTTTATCTTCCACTAGCGGTATGGTATTGGTAATTAAATTCTGTGTTATTATGATATTTAACTGTGACCGCTGAACCCCTAGCCATTTTGATACTTCATCTATAACAATGGATCTTTTTGAAAGTATCAAAGGTAATTCCAATAGTTCTTCAGCTATCACGAATTCTTTCTCTGCTAAAGGATCGTCCTTTCTGACAACGACTCCCCACGTTTCTTCTTGGGGTAAACGGATATAATCATACTTGGCTGTCTCTACCGGCTCCAGTACTATTCCAAGATCAATATGCCCGGCATCCAGTTTTTCTTTGATGTCATCTCCATTCGCATCATAAAGATTATATTTTACAAGAGGATAACGACTATGGAATTCGGATATAATGGCTGATAACTTCCTAGAAATGTTTGATTCAACACAGCCTATTGAAACAGTCCCACTAACCATCTCTTTGTTCTGGGATATGTCATTTTCCATCTTTTCAATCAACGATAATATTTCTGATGCCCTTTGCTGAAAGATGACTCCACTATCCGTCAACGTCACTTCACGACGCCCCCTGATTAGGAGTGTTGCGCCCACCTCATTTTCCAGTTCCATTAGCTGCCTACTGAGTGTTGGCTGTGTAATATGTAGCGCTTCAGCCGCTTTTGTTATATTACCTAACTGTGCTACGGTAAGAAAATACTTCAAAACCCGACTATCCATAAATCTATTTCCTCCCTTAGTTTTATTTATCACTTATTTAATCTATCCATAAAATTTTTACTTTCCTATTAAAGATCTTTCAGCTGCATAAATCTTTCATGAAAATCTAAGGTGGACTCCTCATGTGCTAAGCAATTCATACTACATTTAAAAAGGTTAATGATACGGTGATAATTATTGTAACATGAATTGAAAAATACTTCCATTATGATTTTTTCTTTATAAAAATAAGAAATATCTTGCCACTTTATTTTTATAGACGAGGTACTCCTTATTGAAAGTGATCTCTAAGAATTTTTCTTCCTCTAAGATCTGAAGGTGCATGAGCAAGATTGTGAGTACAGCCAATATGTAAAGAACTATATTACCAAAAGCTAAGCTTGCTCCAATATACGTTAAATCAAATCCCAAAAAAGCAGGATTTCTACTGATTTTATAGATACCCGAGGTAACCATTGATGTACTATCTTTATCCGGTATCCCTGCTCTCCAACTATCCCTCATTGTAACCACGGCTATGATAAAAAGAAAAGTACCACAGCCAAGTAATACTAAACCAAATCCTCGTGTTATCTGATTGGATACTAACGAAGTATTTAGTAATGCACTTACCAATATCACCACTACAATAATTGTACTTGAAATTCTTAGCAAACTTTCTATTATTACCGTTTTTGCTGCTTTGTTACCTCTACCTAGTTGATTAGTTTTAATCCCCCTTCTCTTCTGATTCATAAGTTTTAAAAAATATGCGACATAAAATATTAACACCAGGGTAATACCAATTATTTGAATCATACATTTCCTCCTAATAATAGTTGAACAGTTGTTCAACTATTATTATATTCGTGGTGAGATAATATTGTCAAGAAGAATTTAACATTTTGTATAAGACAGTTAAAAAGTTCAGGTAAGTAGGCCAGTATTATTTAGTTGAAAATTTTAAGAAGAACACCTACCCAATCACTTCAAAATGGGTAGGTGTTCTTTTATGAGTCTGTACATATAAATTAGAATTTAACGTTTCTTCACAACAAGGATAACATCAACCAAAACACAAAGCATAAGATATACAAGCCAACATAACCCGTAAGCCGTAAGTGAATTCCCCAATTGAGGGATTGGAGAAAGTGATAATATACCTATCTAAAATCTCCGGAAACAAATTCTCCACGATATAATACAACTCTTTCCGGACATACCCGTCCAATTAAGTGAGCGGAGGATTCTGCCTTTGTGAACAAAATATCTGCTTTATCTCCTACCTTTGGCCATACCTGATTTCCTTTACTATCAAGAGGAGTTACGCCATTTGTTACTAGCCCTAAAGCATTTGATAATGAAACTTCATCCGTCATAGAGAATACTTCTGCCGCACGACTCGCACGTTCAATTAAATCACCTGATCCAAAGGGACTCCAATGGTCATTAATATTATCATTAATAACATTTACTTTAACACCTTGACTTTGCAGTACCGGTATAGATAATGCTGTGATATCGATTGGAACAGTTGTATTTATAGCAATTTCTGCAGCTTTCAAACGTTTTGCAATGTGAATTAACTCCTCCTTTGATATATCAGCAAGAGAAAATGCATGACTTATTTTCACTTTTCCCTGAAGCTTTGAAGCTAAAGTATAATCAATGATGCGATTAATTTCATAAATACCTAAGGTTCCTCTGTCATGTAAATGAATATCAACTTCTTTATTATATTTTTTTGCTAAATCAAAAGTAATTTTTAATGATTTTTCGATATCGCCATCAATCGTCGCAGGATCTAATCCTCCTATTGTGGTAACAGCTTCATCCTCCAATGCACTACTCAATAAACCTAATTCTTCCGTAAGTACTGTACCATGTTGTGGGAATACTACGATTTCATAGTCTAATTTATGCTTATTCTTTTCAAGAACTTCTTTAATAGCTACCAAATTATCTAATCCAATGACAGGATCAACGTTAACTTGGACACGCATGAAAGTTGCACCTTTACCTGTTATTAAATCAATTAAGGCCTGTGCTTTTTTCGGTGTATCAACTAAAAAGTCACGTAAGAATCCTTGTTCTTCCTCAATTCTTTCTGCTACACCATTCATAGGTACAACTGCATGCCATTTTCCACCGTAATGACCTTTATCTAAGTGAATATGGTTATCAGCCAAGGATGGTAATGCCAAATATCCTTTTGCATCTACAACATCTTTTGCATCAATCGGGACGTCATCTGTAATGTCTTTTATAATTCCATCTTGAATTAACAAGCATACATTTTTCGTTATTGTTACCACATTATTTTTAGAAATTTCTTCCCTTCCTATTTCTAATCGTACATTCTTTATAAAGCTCATTGTATTTTCCTCCAAAATCATTCTCAAATAGTTATCTATTCTACATTTATTTTGAATTAAAACGGATAACTATATGTAATATGATATATGGATTATCTCTATAGTCAAGAAAAATAATCAGCACCTCCACGAATAGTGTTCAAAGCGAAACACATTTTGCTTCTTTTACTATATTCAAAAAGTATTCGTGCACTTGCAAATTATCGGTCAGTTCAGGATGAAATGCGGTTACGAGTTGATTTTTCTGCCTTGCCGCAACGATTTTATCCTCAACGGTTGCCAGTACATCTACCCCCTCGGATACAGCTTCAATATACGGCGCACGAATAAATGTCATGGGAATTTGTCCTATCCCTTTCAACTCAGTCGTCGTTTTAAAACTGCCAAGCTGTCTTCCGTAAGCATTTCGCACTGCTTTTATATCCATAGTTGCAAGATGGGTTCGGGAGTCGTTTTCAATTTCTTTTGACAGTAATAACAATCCTGCACAAGTACCAAACACCGGCAACCCTTTAAGAATTTTTTCTCTAATCCGATCAAATAAACCAAGCTCTCTAAGAAGTTTTCCCTGTACTGTGCTTTCACCACCGGGAATGATAAGACCATCAAAATCCATTTCAATATCATTCTCCTTGCGGATTTCAAATGAATGAATATCTAAAGCTGTTAGCATATTTTTGTGTTCACTAAATGCTCCTTGCAGAGCAAGTATTCCTATACGCATCATTTGCCTCTTTCCGCCATCAGAAGCTCAATTTCCTGTTCATTGATACCAACCATTGCTTCACCCAAATCTTCGGAAAGCCCAGCCAACATTTTGGCATCCCTAAAGTTAGTAACTGCTTTAACAATAGCTGCTGCACGCTTTTCGGGATTTCCGGATTTGAATATTCCAGAACCTACAAATACACCTTCAGCTCCTAGTTGCATCATCAAAGCTGCATCCGCCGGGGTTGCTACGCCGCCTGCTGCAAAATTTACTACCGGCAGTTTTTTGTTTTTATGTACATACAGCACTAAATCATAGGGTACTTGTAATTCTTTTGCAGCATGGAATAATTCAGCCTCTGCCATCGAACTAATACGTCTGATTTCTGACTGCATCATACGCATATGTCGTACTGCCTGTACTATATCGCCGGTACCAGGTTCGCCTTTCGTGCGAATCATAGCCGCCCCCTCGTTAATACGACGGAGTGCCTCACCTAAATCCTTTGCTCCGCATACAAACGGAACATCAAAGGATGTTTTGTCAATATGGTATTTATCATCAGCTGGAGATAGGACTTCGCTCTCGTCGATGTAGTCAATCTCAATCGCCTGCAAAATCTGCGCTTCCGTAAAGTGTCCAATGCGGCATTTAGCCATAACCGGGATTGATACTGCCCTCTGAATGCCCTTAATCATCTTCGGGTCACTCATACGGGAGACACCGCCAGCAGCACGAATATCAGCAGGTATACGCTCAAGTGCCATAACTGCACAAGCACCTGCTGCTTCTGCAATCTTTGCCTGCTCGGGTGAAGTGACATCCATTATAACGCCACCTTTGAGCATCTGCGCAAGGTTTTTGTTTAGTTCCAATCTTTTATTTTCCATAACAATCAAACTCCTTTTATAGTTAGTGTTTCACTTATTTTACAAGGAGTTTGGTTATGCTGAAATAGCCAGATATGATATTTTCTATATAACCAGATTAGCGCAACTGTTTGCGTTTTTCTCGTCTGACTCTGTTTATATGACGTTCAAAATTGCCGCTGTTTATAAGTTCCGCTAATACATACTGTTCAAAAGCAGGTACAGTACAAGAATAAAAACCCAGCTTTTCATCATAGGTAGAAACCATAGACGACGGTAATACCATATATCCCACTCTGACGCTTGGTGATATGGTTTGAGAAAAGGTATTAATATAGATCACTCGCCCATTATCTGCCTGAGAGAACAAAGTATCTTCATTTTTCTTTAATACAGTTAGTTCAGAATCGTAATTATCCTCCACAACAACAGCATCTCTTTCCTCTGCCCACCGAAGATATTCATATCGCTTTGAAGCACTTGCGGTAATTAAGCTTGGGTAACTGTTAAATGGAGTAATATGTAAAACTGTCGCATCGGTCTTTTCCAAAAAAGATGTCTTTATACCATTTCCCCCTAACTCAAGGAGCTGACAACGGATACCATGGGCTTCATATACCTGTTGTATTTTATCGTAAGAGGGATTTTCTAAGGCATAAATCCTTTCTTTTCCCAAAAGCTGAACCACTAAACTATATAAATATTCGGAACCAGCACCGATGATCACTTGATTTGGTTCAGCATTGATATCTATTGTCCGTTTCAAATATGCACAAATTGCTTCTCTAAGTTGTAGACACCCTTTGTTATGGGATTTTTCTAATATGGACTGTCCATAATCTGCCAATACCTTTCGCATCGTTTTAGCCAATAAATAAAAAGGAAACTCTGGTTTAACCGTCGAAGATTTAATTGTTGGAAATTTTGACTGTGACTCAGGTCCAATATTGTTTGAAATAAAGTCTTTTTTCTTGTAAATAACAAAGTAACCTTTACGCTGACAGGATTCTATATACCCCTCATCACATAAAAGCGAGTAAGCGTGTTCCACTGTAATAACACTTGTGCCAATTTCTTCGGACAGAATTCGCTTTGATGGCAATTTGCTGCCGAAAGAGTATGCGCCCGACACAATATCGTTACGCAACTGATTATATAATTGTAGATATGCCGGTTTGTTACTTTGTTTTGAGATATTATACTTCATTGTTATCCCTCCACAATAATTATTTATCTTCCGTCAATATGATTTTAGTATAGGTACAATATTTTGTCGTTCTTATTCAAGTGCCTCCATAAAGCTTGTGTATTATATCATAAAACCCGCTGTGAATACAACGGGTTTGGATATGTACTTATAGAATTTGACTAATCAAGTTAATTACAACAACAAGGACAATTAAAATAACCATAGCTCCAGTAGACATTTTTACGATGGTTCTAAGATTACGTTCTTTTCTTGTATAATATTTTTTCATGTAGCTACCTTCCTCTTTCTGTTATAGTTTTTACTACTTGATTCTAAATACTACAAACGTGCTTTTATTAATCTTTTATAACCTCCGATTCAAATCCCTTACCTTTAAACCATTTGCTTTAATCTCGCATCTCCAAAAAACCAGCAATGAAATTTTGAATTACTCCCCCTTTACTTTTTCATCTATTTGTATTCATATTACTATTAATTCCACTTATTGTAAACAAAGAAAAAGTGATCCAACCTACCAATCTGTTGTATCCATTTTCGTACCATGAATACAACAGATTCTATACAGGTTTTATCACTTTAACATTAATTAATATGATTATTTTATAGCTTTATCTGCTATTATATTTCTCTAAATCCAATTCAATTTCACTCTTTGCAATAATTAAAGCACTCGTAGCTGCTGAACTTACGTTGGTTGCAGTACGGGCCAGTCTTTATAACCTTGTATCCCACATACCACAGAAGGCATCTACGGGACTATTTCCCTTAAATTCTGATCTTCCCATCAGCTTATCAACGAGTGCTTCCAGAACATAATCATTAGAGCTATAGGCATTTATGTATGTTTTTACTCTTGGAACATCGAGCAAATGATAAGGATTCTCTACCGAGATAAATATGGTCGGAACCACATTCATGTAAACCGGTACATTTGCTCCCATTGGTTGCGCCCATTCTATTCTTACGGTAGTCTGGTTACTCTTCGTTGCCATATTGGCAAGGTAAATAATTAGATCGTATTTTTCTACTATCTCTCCATAACGGGTTGCCAATCCTTCATAGGATGGATTTGGTTTAAACACATCGATATCAAAGCCTTCCTTACAAAGAAGATCTTTTACTTTTTCTGCTACTCCTTCTCTGACTGAATAAGCAACTCCTTGTTGACTTTCAATATCATAATACAGAACCTTTTTATATTTGTTTGGTGATAAGGGCAACACACCCTGCTCTTCTTTTACAATTGTAATAGCTTTATCTGCGCACTCCGAAGCCCACTCCTTATGTTGTTGCGCTCCAACAACCTTTAATGCTTCATCGTAGGATGGAATAAGGTTTCCCTCTCTTTGCTTCTTAGGAAGCTTTAATGAAGCCTTAAGTGCAAGAATCTTTGTCAAGGCATCATCAAGACGTTCTTTCGTAATAATTCCATCTCTAATTCCTTTTCTCATATACTCATAATCTTCATCCAGATTCTTAGTAAATAAGAACATATCGCAGCCGGCAGCAATTGCTTGTGGAACAGCCTGCTCCCTACTCATAGGAATAACCATTCCTGCCATAGTGGAAGCATCTGTAACAACAAGACCGTTAAAGCCCAGCTGTTCCTTTAATAGCTTTGTCACTAATTCATAGGATAAGGTCGCAGGTAGGATATCTTCATCCTTAATGTCCGGATTGAACCTTCTCGTATAAGAAGGTTGCAGGATGTGACCTACCATAACGGTCATGGCTCCCTCATCAATACATGCTTTATAAGCAGCTCCATAGGTTTTATCCCAATCTTCACAGGACATGGAATTAATTGAGGCAACTAAATGCTGGTCTCTTTCATCCATACCGTCACCGGGGAAATGTTTAATGGATGCAGCCACTCCATATTCCTGAACACCTTTCACGTATTGAACACCCATTCTACGAACTCGGTCCGGATCGGAGCCTAATGTACGTGTATTCGTAATCGGATTTCTAAAATTATAATCAATATCTATGATGGGTGCAAAAGACCAGTTTGCTCCTACAGCAGAGCCTTCCGCTCCACATACCACACCTAGCTTATATGCCATTTCATCATCATCTGTCGCGGCTACTTGCATTTGTGATCCAATGAAAGTACCTTCAGTAACAATACCATTCCCACCCTTTTCAAGGTTAGCGGAAATCAGCATCGGGATCTTTGAATTTTCTTGCAAAACACTTACTGTATTAATAACTTCTTTCATCGGCATCGGTCTACACATTAAGCCACCCGGTTGATATTTGTTCGTTAAATTCTTTAACCCCTCTCCATCAGAATATGCAACCAGACAAAATAGTTGTCCGATTTTTTCCTCCTCACTCATTCCTGCAAGCGTAGTTTCTACCCATTTTATCTCTTCATCATTTAAGTAAAATGGTTTCTCTCTTAAATTTGCCATGATAATTATGCTCCCTTCCATTTTGTAAAAATACCTTTAAAGTTTTTAGGATAAATCCTTAAGTTATATCTATTTTCTATTACTAGATAATTGCTGATCCCACATATATATCTAATTTCATTATAGTGAATTATTAGAAATCCTTCTCCATCTTTATTGACTTATTCCACGTTATTTCTTGTCATAATATTGTAGCACCTAGAAAAAATTGCTATAATGAATACGATGAATCAGGTGATTGCGAAACTTTGACACCCTAATCATAAATGCAAATATTACTGGAAAGGAACTAACCGTTTATGAGCGATATCTTTGAGAACATCCAGTTTAACAGTGACATTCCAATTAAAATTTTTGTTCATAACTTAAACTATACGCAGAATCATTGGCATGATGCCCTGGAAATTCTATTTATTCTTGAGGGTGAGATTCATATCGGTATTGGAAACTGCGTATATCAGTTGAAGAAAGAAGATCTGATTGTAATTAATCCCAATGAAATACATACAACAAGTGCTCAACATGCCAATTTAGTACTTGCACTACAGATTTCAAGCGATTGGTTAAATAAATACTCCGCATTTCAAGGAATTCCACTATCCTGCAACTCCTGTGCGGATGAGAAGAAGCTACATATGAATCAGATAAGAAAACTATTGGCGCAAATGATGTGGGTATATAACAACCAATCTGCTTGCTTTGAAATTAAGCTCCAAAGTTATCTATTCGAGCTTTTATATCAGCTTTTTGTATATTTTAAAGCGGACACTTTACAACATAACATAAAAGAAAACGAAAAATATATGCCTCGTTTATCGAATATCATACATTTTCTTCATGAAAACTATGAGAAGGACATTACACTACAGGACTTGGCAGATAAGGAATATCTATCGGTTTCTTATGTTTCCCGTTTCTTTAAAAAGTATATCGGCACCTCTTATCAGGAATATATGAAACGTCTCAGATTAGAGCATGCAGTTACAGATTTACTATTTACCGATAAATCCATCTCCCAGCTCTCTTTTGATAATGGTTTTCCGAATACGAATTCATTTTTATATGCTTTTAAAGAGACCTATAACGAGACCCCCAGTATTTATCGTAAAAAAATAAAAGCAGATTTTAATTTTTTGTATGGACCTAGTTCAAAATCAAATAACTATTTTGAAATCGTTCATATTGATATGTTTGCAAGCCTTTATAAATATCTTACTTGGAATAAAAATGATGATATATCAGATAGCACGCTCCCATCCACCACACTTATTTTTGATCCTGTGGATTTGAATAGTAATAACACTAAGATAAAGCATACCTGGAAAAATCTTATGACAATAGGTAAAGCAAAAGATGTCCTAAACCCGGTAATACAGGAGCAATTAATCCTAGTTCAAAAGGATATAGGATTTCGTTATATCCGGTTTCATGGTATTTTTGATGATGAAATGATGGTTTATAGTGAAGACACCGATGGCAATCCGGTTCTAAATTTCACCTATGTTGACCGTGTCATAGATTTTTTATATAGTATAGAGCTTAAGCCCTTTATCGAATTAGGCTTTATGCCTGAGTTATTAGCCAAGGATAAGCATACTGTTTTTCAATATCGAAAAAGCATTATCAGTATGCCAAAGCAAATTACTAAATGGTGCTATCTGGTAGAACAATTCATCCTCCACTGTATGGAACGATACGGAATGGAACAGATTGAAGAATGGTTTTTTGAATTTTGGAATGAACCTGATATGATGAATATGTTTTGGTACGACTCTTTGGAGGATTACTTCTCTTTTTATCACAATACGTACCAGACGGTAAAAAGCATTTCAAAGAAGATTCAAATCGGTGGACCGGCAGTTTGTAACTGTTCGCACCTGGAGGAATGGCTGAACCGCTATTTTAATTTCTGCAGTTCAAATCATTGTCTTCCTGACTTTTTTACCTTTCATTGTTATCTTCATAATACGGATTTTGGTAGTAGTATACATAAAAACTTAAAGCCCGGTTTATCAAGAATCACCTTATCAAATGATGCAAATTACTTGATGAAGACAATAAAGCATATTAGGGAACTTGCTTCTTCGTATCAATATCATTCTGACAACATACACATGACGGAATGGAATTCGAGTCCTTCCCATAGAGATTTAAGCCGTGATACGCTTTTTATGGCAGCATATCTTGTGAAAAATATTTTGGAAAATATGGAATCCCTCAGGAGTTTCGGATATTGGACCATTACGGATTATATTGAAGAATTTTCTTTACCAAAGGAATGCTTCCATGGCGGACTTGGTGTAATTACGGTAAATAATATTAAAAAAGCATCGTATCATGCCTTCTCGTTTTTAAACAAACTTGGTAACAATAAAATCAGTTCCGGCCCAGGTTATTACATCACTTCCAACACAAGAGGATACCAGCTTCTTCTTTATAATTATTGCCATTTTGATCCTCTCTATTGTAGCATGGATCACTCCGGTATTAGCTCTACCGATCGATATGGTATCTTTCAAAATACTGAAAACAAAACAATGCAACTTACCTTAACTGGGTTGAAATATTCGAAATATAAAATTATTGAACGAACCGTTAATCGAAGCTTTGGAAGTGCCTTTGATGCCTGGGTAGATATGGGAGCACCGGAAAATCTGACTAAAGAGAATGTTGAATATCTAAAGAGCAAATCCATTCCACATTATCACGAAATGGTGGAAGTAATAAAGGATAGCTATACCTTACAACGTAGTCTTTCACCTCATGAAATCAAATTAATTGAAATTGTAGAAGTAATGTAAGAAAAGGTATTTTAGAAACTCATAAACTCTAGGTATATATATACAATAGATATTGAAAATCCTCCCCGTCAATATGTGATTGATCTAGGGAGGATTTTAACTTCATGATTTATAAAATGTCTGCGAAATTTACATTTTTGAATCACTATATTCTCTTTCTGTTAAAGCAAACAACTGTTACTATAGCACTTAAAGCTATTAGTAGAAGCGTTATTATGATAGCCGGCATATAATCTTGTGTACTCGCTGTACCGCTTAACAATTCCATGCCAGAAGTCAGCTTCGTCGGTAGATAATCAGCCACATCCGGTATCATACTAAGAGGATAATTGATTGCATAGATCACACCGGTAATAAGAAGAACAGCAGAGCCGGAATTAAGGAAAGCAGAGCCTAGTAGAATAAGTGATATCAGCCAGATACCAAACAAATAGGATGAGATTGCAGCAAAGGCAATATGCTCTGCTATCCCATTATCCCAAAAATAAGCATTGTATGAATAGGTTATCCCAAAGCACATCCAGTAACATAGACTCCAGATAACTAAAACTGTAGTACCCTTAGCTAAGATTACCTTCCACCTAGGAAGTCCCTTTGTCAGCATATTGATCAAAGTACCCTTCTGGTACTCTGAAGTAAGTACACCACAGAACATTATCACGAGCACAATGAATTCCATGGACATATTCTTATAATATTGCTCCCAGGAGGTTATTGCTGTAACCGTAATGGTACTAAGGGTTATGCCTTGTTCCTTCATGGTATCAGCCATCATGTCAAATAACCAGGGAGTCAGTTTTGCAAATGCCGGATTCATAATACCAAAGATAATGAATATGATTAGGAGAATATACACTTTTCCGCTTCTGAAGTTTTCCATAAACTCTTTTTTTGTAAATGCTATCAGCTGTTTCATTTTCCCACCACCTCCAAAAAAAGCGACTCCAAAGAAGGCTCCCTCATTTCAACCTTTATAGGATGGAGGTGGTTATCATATAGAGCCTTCATGGCGGCTAACATATCCTCTTCCCCTTTTCCTGCATAGAATAGCTGTGTTTTGCCAATCCTTTCTCCACCTTTATAAATGCTTCCAAAATGCCTTGCATCCTCTTCCTTGTAAAATTCTATTTCAAAGCCATCGCTTCTGCGAATTTTCCTGATTTCCTCCAATTTACCCTGAAAAGCAAGCTTTCCCTGATGTAACAGCCCGATTTCATCACAAATACGCTCTACATCCGATAAAATATGTGTAGAAAAGATAACCGTTGTCTGCTCCTTTACCGATTGTAAAATATCGATAATCTCTTTCCTTCCGATCGGATCAAGTGCAGAAGTAGGTTCATCACATATGAGGAGCTTCGGCTGGTTTAAAAGTGCTTGTGCTATCCCAAGACGCTGTTTCATACCTCTTGAAAATCCTTGGATACGTTTATTTAATTTATCAAGTCCAACCAGTTCGAGTAGTTCTGATATCCTACTATTCATCCGTTTCTGTGGTATACCGGTAATATCACCACATAATCTTAAGTATTCCGAAGGCGTCATATATCCATAAAATTCCGGTACATCAGGAAGATAACCGATAAAACGGTTTGTACTCGTCTGACCATAAGTAACCTTTTCTCCATTTACCAGTATTTCTCCCGTATCCACAGGATTTAATCCAAGAATCATCTTCATTGTCGTTGTCTTACCAGCACCATTTTCACCGATAAAACCATAAATTGTATTTTCAGAAACTTGAAAGGACAGGTCATCGATTACCTTATGGTTTCCGAAACTCTTTGAAACCTGTGACAGAGTTAAAATATTCATCTTAAGCATCCTCTTTCCCTAGTAAGAAATACAGAATTGGTCCGATAAATTGCATACCGACTAGTACGACAATAATCCAAAGAATACGATTTCCTCTCTTATAATGATTATGCGTTAGAATATGGCGAAGGGTGATAATTAATAGCAAAAACTCTGCGATAATAAGTGGTATTAAAAATGGTAACATATCTGATAATTGCATAATACTTATTCCTCCCGTGAATGATATTCTTTCATTTTTCTCTCAATTTTTCTTTTTAGTATCTTATATTCTTCTGTATCAAATAAAATCGTAAGTACAGAATATTCCATAGCAGGAATTAAACTATCTAAAACCACTTTACTGTTTCTCGGTGCATCTTTTTTCAGCGCAAGCTCATCAAACCATTCCTCAAGACGGTTAAAATACTCGTCTCCATGAAGTACTAATCCACCCTCTATTAATTCCAAGCTTCCCGTAACAAATTGTGAAAGTTCCTTAAGTGCCATATCTTTCTCATTATGAGCACAATAGTAGACGGCGGACTGAAAGTGAAATTGTAACGTTGTATTTGGATGCAACTTCTCCAATTGGTAGGTATCAATCACCTGTTGTATTCTTTTGATCGTAGTCTCGCAAAATTTACGATCCTGCATATGGTAATTTATCATCCCTAGACTACTTTCTACCAAACCTAAAAGATGTGAGTATATGGTAATCTGATTATGCATCTCTGCCTTTGCAACATCACCCATCATCTGGTAGGCCTGAATTAATACCATATCCGATCGTTGTGTGAAGTGCTTCAGATCCAATAACGGTTCCAAATCTTCAATCACATCCCTGGCATTACTTAGCGCCAGATTGGCAAATGCTTTCATAGATATGGCATCCCTGCTTAACCCAACATCATTACATTCCTCTTTTATATGTTCACAAAGATTGACCGCATCATTTAACAGTAGTTTCTGTTTTTCCGTATCCTGCGTCAGCATAAAATGATTGATCCATAAGATAACCATCTGTATTAAAAAGGGATAACAAGAATAATATTTCTTAACCAATTCTCTGCTCTTTTTTACTACTTCATCAAATGGAAGTTTGGCAAAATCCGAGGCTAGATCCTGATAACATTTCGCAATCTGTTCTGTACTCATCTGAGGTTCATATCCTATGAGCTCATCAATACTGATATTAAAATAGGCTGCAATCTGGGGGAGTAGAAGGATGTCCGGATAACTCTGCTTTGTCTCCCACTTAGAAACCGAAGCCTTCGTTACACCTAAAAATTCTGCCAGTTCATCCTGCGTGATGCCCTTCTTCCTTCGAAGAATTGTAATGTTTTCCGATATTTTTAAATGATTCATTGTTGATCACCTTCTTTCTAACTCTCATTATACTCATAAATTTACATTTTGAAATAGATTTGTAGTTGATTTTACGATACATAATCAACTAATAAGAAACCGGAAGAAACACGCTACGCACAAACAACGACGCTCGCCCATAGCGACCGTCTTATGTTAACAAAAGCTGATGTAACTGCGATTCAATCACAGAAGACATCAGCTTTTTGTTATTAATAGGATTACAGCAAACGGCGAATCGGAATGATTAGCAAACGTAATAAAGCATAAGTTAGCTTCTTAGGTGTTTTCACTTCTCGTTCTACATAATTACTACCATGCTCATAATCTTTATCTGCTTCAATGGATTTGCTATAGGTCATGTCATTTTCAGCTTCTGCTGTTAGGATACTGTTTAGTTCTTCTGAATCCACCACCAGCATTAATTCTGTATCCAAATAAGTACTTCTCATATCCAAATTATAGGAACCTACCACACTTATTCTTTGATCCACAAGGATCGATTTTGTATGGTTCGAATATTCACCAAGAAACTCGTAAATCTTTACTCCTGTTTTTAGGATATTCTTTTTTTGATTGAGATAGTCTGTACAGCCCCAAGGATTGGCGCCGCTTGTAACGTCATTTGTTATAATTTCAACAGAATCAGCAGACTGACATAGCTTTGTCAAATCTTCATACATCTTACTACCGCATATTACATAGGGTGTATGAATGATAATTTCTTTTCCGGTGAGCATCAGCTGATTAAGTGTATACCAAAGCTTTGGTTCCTTATTTACTGCTTCAATAGGATTAGAAATAAGTGTGATTTGATTGGTTTCCATCGTTTTATCCAACCAGTTCGGCTTTTCCTTCAGTATGGGATAAGTTTCCGGTAAGGTATCATATCCTTTCCTTAACTCCATATATTCCTTTGTATCCTTACTGTCCTGCTTGGATTTAAATTCTTTGCATTCCGATAAACTCCATACCTTTTCAAAATATTCTTTTAATTGTGTTAAGGAAGTTTGCTCTAAGGTCTTTGTTTCATATACAAATAATTCCCTGTCAATATTTTTACTAGAAGAATAATCTCCCAGAAAAAGATTTGATGTATTTCTACCACCAAGTAGATACATTCTATCATCAATCACTAGGTACTTATCATGTAATCTAGCCTGTAATTTCCAGGGTTTCAAAAGATTAATCGGATTATAGATCTTAATCGTCACATTTTTATGAGAAGCGAAAGCCTGAAACCACTTGTTACCGTTTAAATCAAGTAACCCGCTAAAGCCATCTACTAATATTCTGACTTTTACTCCTCGATCGGCTGCATGCAGCATAGCAGACATGAGTGCCTTACCACTTTCATCTGCATTGAAGTCAAAAGTAGAAAGAAGGATCTCTTCCTTAGCCTCATTTATCATCTGTAATCGATATACCATTGCGGCCACATTATCTTTTACATAAGCAACCCGCTCTGTTCCGGTTTCATTCGAATAAAATTCCTTTGCATTAACCTGTTGTTTGAAATCCTCCGATACTTCCTTATGTTCTACAAAAGGTAAAATAGCTGATAGTAAATAAGTAAATAGAAATAAAACGATGATAGGTATATTAAATTTTTTCGCTGTGAAATAAATCATATTGTACCTCAGTATTACGGTTTTCTCCTCTTTTTTATAAGCTTACCTATAACCTAGTTTTCTTCCATCTAGGTCTCTTATAGTAAGTTAATCTAACAAAAACCCTATTATCTGTCAATAAATACGAGATATTGTTTATGATAATTTCATTTTTTCTAACTGATCTTTACCTCTCCTAATAGTATTTTTTTATAATCCTCATAGTTCTTCTTCAGTAGTTCTGGAGTGTCCAAGCCATAAGGGCAATGGGCTTTGCAATATCCACAGTCCTGACAGTCCTCAATTTTCTTCATCATGTCCTGAGCTCTCTGGGTTAATTGGTTTTCGGAAGGAGCCCGTCGAATTAGTAAGGACATTCTTGCACAGGTATTGATTTCTATACCGGCAGGACAAGGCATACAATAGCCACAGCCTCTGCAAAAGGATCCATAGAGTTCTTTCTTTTCCTGTTCGATAAATGTTCTTCTTTCCTGTGTCATTTGAGGTGGATTATTGGTATAACTTAAGAATTCATCCAATTCTCTTTCCCGTTGGATTCCCCAGATCGGAAGAACATTATCATATTGCGCCATAAATGCATAGGCAGCCGCAGAATCCGTTATCAGCCCTCCGGACAATGCCTTCATAGCTATAAAGCCCATATTATTCTTTTTACAGCTTTCTACCAGTTCAATTTCTTGTTCCGAAGATAAATAACTAAACGGATATTGAAGCGTTTCATATAATCCAGAATTAACACATTCCTTTGCAATTCCCAGCTTATGATTTGTCAAACCGATATGTCTGATTATTCCTTGTCTTTTTGCCTCTAGCATACATTCATACATACCAGTCCCATCATCGGGCTGATAACAGACTTTGGGCCAATGGAACTGATAAATATCTATGTAATCCGTCTTTAGGACGGATAAAGAGGTCTCTAAGTCCCTCCAAAATTTATCCGGTGTGTCAGCTAATGTCTTTGTAGCAATGATAATTCTATTTCGGATTCCTTCAAATGCATGACCCAGCTTCTCCTCACTATTCGTATAGGCGCGAGAGGTATCATAGAAGGTAATCCCCCCTTCATAAGCCTTTCTTAACAGCATGACTGCTGTATCCATATTAACTCTTTGGATTGGAAGTGCTCCAAACCCATTGCGTTCTGATTTGATTCCGGTGCTTCCTAACGTGATTAATTCCATCCTTGCCTCTCCTCTTATAGTTCCTATTCTATTATCCTTGTCTTAGAGTTGTTTATTAATTCCAGTTTATCATTTAGAGTATACACTAAGTCAAGCGATATTTTAAAATAGCATTATAAAATAGTTAAATCTATACATAATATTATTATGTAACCTTTTTTGATAAGAATTAACATTTAACAAGATAATGAAATCATGTAAGTATTTTATTATATTTTATTCTCGAATGTGAGTTCTCATTAATTAAGGAAAACTATTATAACAATCCAAATAACTTGAGGAGCTTTTGCCAAAAATTCAAATGAGTTGTGGTCTCCTGTTTTATATCCTCTGGTTTTTCATACAAAATCCCTTCGGTCTTTAATACAAATTGTACACTCTCTACATTTTCATTTTTGTCAGACACAAAAGAAACCACCTTGTCATCACTCCCAAATGTATCTTTCACAAATTCATCTATCTTATCATTTATTTGTTCATCGATATCTGAAGTACCACTATTTAGCTGGTTTGTTCCAGCCTGATAGGTGGCAAGACCATCACGAAGGGCCTTTACTGCCGTATTAAGCTCAAAGGCGGCGAGGTAAAGATCTTTTGCTGATGAAGTAATTGTTGATACCCCGCTCTTTAATTTAGAGGTTCCTTCTGCTAGGCTCGTAGCTCCGATTTGCAGTTGAGCAACACCTCCTACATAGCCTTCTAAACCTTTTGTAAATTGTACCAATCCATCCAGTTGCCCCTTCACTAAAGCAAGGTCGGGAATATCAGATAAGATCTTACTGTAATTTTGGGGTGTCAGCGTCGGAAGCTTGATACCATTGGCCTCCAATTGATTATTTATCGTATCAAAGGTAGCTGTTTGTAATGCTAAAGCACCGTTTACTAAAGTATCGTTCTGCTTTCCTAATTGTGCTAAGCCATCTCTAAGAGCAACCGCACCTGAGTCTAGATCTTTAACTCCTCCCTCTAGCGTTGTAAGTCCATCTCTATAAGCCTTAAGCCCCTCGATATATTGGTTCATTCCGTCCGCCAGCTGCTTTGCACCATCACTTAGCTCCCCTGCTCCATCATCAAGCTCTTGAATCGCTTCTACAAGCTGGTTAAGCTCACCCGAAAATTGATCGTAATCAAGGTCAATAGAAAGAGCTAGCTTAATCCCGTTTATCGATATTTCTTCCATCTCGAAGTCATGTACATCCGCTGTCACCCTAATATCGGAACCTTTCCCAGGAAGAATAATATAACTTAGTTGTTTACTACTTCCTGCCTCTGCAATGGTCGCATTCTCAGATTTTATGTTGTCACAGAGCTTTGTATCAAGCTTTAGCATGATCTGTAGCGCATAATTATCATAAAAGAAGCTATCCATCTTATCATTTTTTGTTACTAAGATTTCAATTTGAAGTGCACCACTTTTGCCCGCCAGCTCTGCTGGGCTTAATTCCTTCCCATCCAGTTGGTACTTTATGTTGATATCCCATGGCAATTCCTTCGCCTTTAGTGTCCCTTGATAATAAAGCTTTTTTTCCTGTGTATGGATGGATATTTGATCATTGTTTTGGATTATTTCTTCTGAGGTGGTTAGATTATGAACCTGGGTATAATCTCCGAAATCCGTAATATTTCCGCCATTAAAAATATTGACGACATACAGGTCCTTCACATTTCCATCTAAACCAAGGATTCCATATACAACCTCCTCCTTCTGCGAAGCATAGGCTGCATGAACAGGTATCGGCGATGTAAGAAATAATAGGAATATAGCGATTAATATAGATGATATTATTTTCTTCATATAATTTCTCTCCTTTTATAAGTTGTTTAACAATTATGTAGCCTGAGCTAGCAGATATTAGTGGAACTTACGATGCAAAGTCGTCTTTTGGATCACTTTATCAAAAATCACTAATAGGGCTGGCAGAACACACACTACCATGAGAAAAGAAAGTATGGTTCCTCTACCGAGCAATGTACCAAGTTCTGCTATGATTGGGTTGGATGAGGTAAATGCTAGGGTAAAGCCCGCTGTAGCAAGAATTGATGCTGAAGTAACAATGGCAATAATATTTGAACTGATCGCAGTTTTCATCGCTTCCTTTTTCGGTAGCTCTTCCCGGTATCCAAAATAGCGGTCCGTCAGAAGAATCGCATAATCCACCGTTGATCCAAGCTGTACCGTACTGATTACCAAATATCCAATAAAGTTGAAGGCTTGATCAGAAAAATAAGCAAAGGATAAGTTAATCCAGATTGCTGTTTCAATGGTAAACAATAAAACAAGCGGAATGCTTAAGGATTTGAAGGTTATTAGTAATACCATCACGATTCCGATAATAGCAATCAGATTAACAAGCTTTGTATCGTTTGATACTGTATTTTTCATGTCATACAGGGTTGCACTTTGACCTGCTAGATAATAATTATCATAGTACTTCAACGTGGTATCCATAATATTTTGAACCGTAGAAAAGGCCTCTGCTCCTTCTACCTCGGTATTTGTGTAAAGAATCATTCTGCCATAATTCTTAGAATAAAATTGTTCTACCATTGCTTCGGATAAATATTGTGGTGGAATTTCGGCACCTACCGCAGTTACATAGGATACCACACTCATAACATGATTAATTTTTGATAATTCATTGCTAAGTTCCTCTTCTTTACCTGTATGTCCCTTTGGCACCAGAAGAACAAGCTGATTTTCTTTTCCAAACTGTTTTTCAATTAATGTATTATCAGCTCCTACGCGGGATGCTTTCGCTATACTATCTGTACCATATTGAAATTCAATATTTGTTTGGGCTAAAAAACATGGTATTACAACAATTAAAGCAAGAATTAAAAACGGAATTCTAACATTCATTAACCATTTTCCAGCGTTCTTAAAACTTGGAATGAACTTTCGATGCTTTGTCTTATCAATCAATCGATAGCAAAGAAGGGTTAGGGCCGGTAAAAACACCATAACAGAGATAAAGCTTAATAAAACACCCTTAACTAAATTAATTCCAAGGTCAGCTCCAATGCCAAAACGCATAAAAACAAGTGCTAAAAAGCCAATCACCGTTGTAGCCGCGCTGGCAGCAATCGCTGATAAGGATTTTTTTATCGCAAGCTTCATAGCTTCCAATGGCTCATACTGTTTCCGGTAATCATTGAAGGAGTGTAACAGAAAGATTGCATAATCAAGTGATACTGCAAGCTGCAATATTGGGCTGATCGCTTGCGTTATGAATGAGATTTCACCAAAGATAATATTCATGCCCATATTAATGATTACTGCAATTCCGATGGAGAAGAGAAATAATATGGGTTCAAACCAGGATGTTGTTGTTAAAATCAAAATAATAATGATAACTGGAAGTAAAATGGCCATCGCATTCATTACTTCTGAATAAGACATCTCCTGCGTTATTGCCAAATTGACCGCATCTCCGGCTAGTGCATTGTTCTCTCCGATTAAGTCATAAATCGCTCTGACTGCAGATAATTCTTTACCGCTTTCCAAAGAGATGGTGATTAAAGCATTACTATCTTTATAATAATTCTTCACAATGGATGTATCCAGAAATTCAATGGGGGTGGTGGTTAATTGACCTAACCCAATCACATCATCCAACCAACTAACCGATGAAACTCCATCAATTGCAAGTATTTTGCCTTTATACTCCAAAGCCTCCTTAATGGACACATCCGTTATCATAACTCTGGCATTTGGAAAATCACCCCCGAATTCTTCCTCCATGACTTCTATTGCTGTTGTCGACTGTGCATTTTCTGGTAAATAGTCCTCCATATTGTAATTTACCGTTACCATAGGAATAAAAATAGCACTTATAACCGCAAGAGATAAAAATATTACGATTACACTCTTTTTATATTTGGTAATAAAGCTTGAGAATCCACTCATGTGATACCTCCTCAAATATGTATGATTGCAAGTAAGAATGTTCTTTTGGACTGAATTACTTGACTTTTGAACTCATTTATATGATACTAACAATATGTATTTTATTCAACAGACAGTTCGTTATCTGATGACTAACATCTAACAAACAAGGGTAAAACTGTTCGTTTATTACGCCTTAAATTATTATATTTTTATAAACACAAATCATAGAAAATCTGATTATAACTATATACTAACTACAGTTTATCCATATTCTAAATAAGTGTATTCCAGGATTTTTTAAAAGGTAACAAGGGAGGTTGTTATGAAGCAAAACAAAGAAAAGGTTGACCGCAGGGTCTTGTACACAAAGATGTTTCTTCGGGAAAGTCTTCTAACACTAATGCAGGAAAAACCTATCAGTAAGATTACTCCTACGGAGCTATGCCGTCATGCTGATATTAATCGCAATACCTTCTATTCACATTATGAAAGCCCCGAAGCTCTTCTTCTTAGTATTGAAAACGAGCTGTATGAGCAAGTAAGGCATTCTGTTGAGCACTTGTTAAAAAACGGTAATACCATTGCTTTATTGACAGAGATTTGTCAGGTTATTGTAGACAACGGTGATCTCTGTAAAATACTTTTTTCCGATTTTGGAGACAAGGATTTTCTCAGCCATATCATCAATATAGCATATGACAAAACTGTTAGTGAATGGAGAGAGGCTGGAATGAAATATGATAAAGAACTTTTGGAAATGCTCTATGCTTTTTCAGCGAATGGCAGCATCTCAATTATTCAGAAATGGATTCAAGACGGTATGAAAAAAAGTCCACAAGAAATTGCTCTTTTTATTGATAAAGCAACAAATAGTGGAATACAGGCATTTTTTTAATGCGACTGTTTATGAAAACCGTAAGAAACACGCTACGTGCAAATAAAAACACCTCACTAGAAAATAAATTCGTCTGTGAGGTGTATTCTAATGAGGTTTATTCTAATATGACATGAAAATTGGATATCTTAATGTTTCTATCCTTTTAAGAATATTGCTCGATGTTATGGATTACCATATTTCATCTAGTTTCATTATATATTTTTACTGTTCTTAGAAGTAATTCCATTACTGATTCATTTGCGATATACATAATATCATCAAGTTTGACAGCATCATCGTATAAGATTACTGTTTGTAATAGATTTCCTGAAATATCGCTAATCTTTATTAAATACTGATACTTGATAGGTGCCTCTTCCTTTGAAGCTGGTTCTAATTCTAGTTGTCTATACTGACTCCAAAACCAAACTTTAAATGGTTTATCAGTTATTTCCTTCAACCCATTAGATTCACCACTTGTAATTTCTAATATAATTTCATTAGAATCCACAATGTCTAATAAGATTTCAGAGTTACTAAATTCCGTTGTAACAGGCGTAGTAGCCTCAGCAAATGTAGTATCAGTAGAAAAGGCACTTCCATCTATATCACTTTGTTTAGACTCATCGTTAGCTTCCGGTACTAATACCGCTTCGGTTACACTTCCCTTCATCCTATCTAGGAAGCCTTTTACTTTTCCCGGTTCTAGAATCCTATATGAGAAAGAAGGCTTTACCCCATTATCATACCAGATTTGGCTATAATCTTTACTAATATAAACCGTCCTTGTTAGACTATCATAATCTGATATTGTAAATATGATACTTATATTCTTCTGCCTATCTTCGCTTCTATCTTTATTGATTTCCACCTTTTTCACCTTCAACTTGCCAAAGAAATCTAAAAATTCCTGATTATATGCAGACGGATATACCCTCTTCTCATGATCCATGATAATAACCGTGTTCTCTATTTCTTCTTCCAAAAGGCTAAACTCATCTAAAACTTTAGGCAAAGGGGCAGTTGTTATAGGATTACTAAGTAACGAAAACCCAAGAACAACAATACCAATCAAAGCACAAACAGCAATGATCACCATAGGTTTTTTATAATGTGCTATATTCTTAATACGTGCCTTAACCTCTCCTTCTCCGAAGGCAAGAGGTGTCGCGGTGAGCAATTTCTTATCTATTGATAAACTGAGTAAGGACACGGAGTATTCTTTACGAATATCCTCCTTTGATGTCTTCATAACATGTTCATCGCAAGACATTTCCATATCTCTGCAGAAAAAGAAGAAAGAAATCCAAGCAAAAGGATTGAACCAATGGAGTATGACAATCATAAATGCAAGTATCTTTATGATATGATCATAACGTCTTAAATGCGCTCTTTCGTGCTGTATAATATACCCCATTTCCCTTTCCTGCAAATTGGAAGGTAAGTAAATGCGGGGACGAAATAGCCCAATTACAAACGGAGATTGGAGATGATCTACGATATAGATATTATCTCTTAGCCTTATCCCTCCAATTAAATCATATCTTAGTCTAACATATGAAAAAATGTTATAGAGAAACAGGATAATAATCCCCAGAAACCAAATGTTTTGTGCGATGAACATCCAAACCTGCATAGGATTAATACTTGCATATGGTATACCGGCAGGCAGCACCTGATTGATAGCTCTATCAATTACCATACTACCTGTCTGAATTTGAGGTGTCTGGTCGTACAAGATTGCAGTTCTAATTGGCTCTGTCTCTATTGGGAGAAGGCTTATGATGCTTTCAAAATTAAAGGGGCAGATCAATCGAATAAAAGCAACACTCCAAAGGAGGTAAGCGTATTTTTTTGGAGCTTTTATGATTTTTAACAAAAATCTTGCTAATAAGATGAAACAGATAACAATTGCTCCCTGATAACTCATATTCAATATCCGTATAAAAAGCGTTTCCAACATCAGCTACCCTCCTTATCTGAACCACCAATATGATCAATAATTTTCTTGAGTTCATCTATTTCTTTTTGACTTAACTTTTTTCGTCTCGTAAATGCAGAAAGAAAACTTGGTAGAGATCCACCAAAGGAATTCTCTACAAATTGTTCACTTTGTCCGGCATAGAAATCTTGTCTTGATATTAAGGTAGTCACAGTGCCCTCCCGGTTCTGTACGATTCCTTTTTGACTTAATCTTTTTAAAACCGTATAGGTCGTAGTTCTTTTCCAATGAAATTCTTTTTCACATAGTTTGATTAATTCACTTGTTGTGATGGGCTCCTTCTCCCATATGATATCTGCAAATTTTCCTTCAATTGTTCCTAATGTATAATCTTCCATCATATATTTCTCCTCTGTCTATACTTTGTAGACATTTAAAGTCTACACCAAGTAGACACAACTGTCAATAAAAAATTTCATATTATTGCCAACGCTTTAAAAGTTTATAAAGATACCCCTTTCATTGAACATATTACAAGCTCAGCAAAAGGGGAAAAATCAATTATCTTTTTCAATTATCTTTTTCATTGTTCTTTTTCATTTTTCTTTTTTCTTTTATCTTTTTTTATTCATCTATTCATTACCTTTTCTCAGCCATTCCAGGGTGTTATTTAAGTTTTCCCATCCATATTGATATACATAATCCGTATCATAATGTCTATAAAAGCTTTCAATCACCATAATCAAGTAGAGATAAGCATCATACAATTTACAACGAAGCATTTCACTATCTGTGAACTCTGTCTTACCATACCCCTCCATCTGTTTTGGATGGAATAATCGAACATGTGCTTCCATAAGAGGATCACCCCATAATACCCGTTCAAAATCAAGGATGCCTACAACCTTACCGTCCTTTACAAATACATTAGGATCCCATAAATCCCAGTGTACAAAACAGGGTACTTTTACTTCATCAAGACAATAAGCATATTGACTAATCAAAGAACGAATTTCCTCATAAGAGCACATAAGTTTAATATCTTTTCGTTTTCCATCTAAAAGAATAGCATCAATCATCTTTAGAAATGCCTCTCTCCAAGTGTTTCCTCTAAGATCAGTATTTCCTCCATAACCAAAATAATCGTTTCCCTGAATTTCGTTTAACTTTCTGACGCACTGACCTATTTCAAAATTGATTTGATTATTCTCTTCTTCAGATAGCTGCTCTCTTATATTATCATAGTTATTTCCTTCTAGCATTTCCATAAAGAAATAATCAGAATCACAGAGGTCTCTCGCATTATCATAATAGTAGACTTCCGGAACTTTAACGTCTGTCTCCTTATGTACTAACATCATCATGCTCGCTTCTGTGCTCATAATATTTTTCTCATAGGTAAGGACTTCAGCCTCAACCGGCGGTGCAATTTTAAGTACCGTGTCTCTACCATCGGATAGCTTTATTTTGTATGCTACATTAAACCATCCTTCCTTCATTTCCGTAATTGCCTCTTCTCCACTTGCAAGTTCAAGTCCCGGAAAACTTCTTTTCACCATAGCTTCGATTGCTTCTCTGCTCTTTTTGTTTTTTGTTAAACTCTCCATAATTTCCTCCTCGTATTTTAATTACTGTTAAACTCCAGATCAGATTAAAGATTTTTGAAAACGCTTTAACATCCATAAGGAAATTGCACAAAGGATTACCTCGGATATAGCTTCTGAAATCCATATCCCGTTAAGGCCAAACACCATAGCCAGAATAATCAAGACCGGAAGTTTTACTGCAAGTATACCACCAAGTGACAAACCTACTGCTTTCGATGCTTTTCCGGTTGCCTGAAAATAAGCGGACACCATTAAAACGGCTCCTGACAAAGGTAGTGCTAGTGCCATCATCCGTAGTGCCGCTATTCCGGAGTTAACTACGGAGTTATCTTTACTCATGATTGATAAGAGTATAGAGGGAATAGCCACACATAAGGCACAGGCTAGGACTCCATAGATAACAGACATTAGGAGGGAAAGTTTGATGGTACGTTTTACCCTATGATATTCTTTTAATCCATAATTATATCCTGCAATTGGTTGCATCCCCTGCATGATTCCAATCATAGGAGTGCTAAAACCAGAATATAATTTGCCTACGATTGCATAGATACTAAGGGCTGCATCCCCGCCAAGATACTTTAAAAAATTATTCGTTAGTATTGTCATTAGGCTAACGCTCATGTTCTTTAAGAAGGACGGTAATCCAACTAGAAGAATTTCTGTTAATATCTCTCCATTTGGTATAAAACACTGTTCCAAGCCTTTGTGTGTTTGATGTTTTCATATCCCCTCCGATGAAACAAAAACCGTTTATATTTCATAGCTTATAAAAGCAAATTTGCTACTATCCGGGGACCAGGAGTTCACATTTAAGGTACCTTGCCCTCCAAATAGTTTTACGATGACCTTATTATCACTTCCATCATAGTTCATTATGTGAAGCTGTACGTTCTTATTAGCCGGATGATCCCCGGGTTCTACATCTTCTTTGTTATAAGATATATATACTACTTTCTTGTTATCAGGAGAAATATGAGGAAACCAGTTATTACGATCATCCTGTGTAATTTGAATTTGGTTACTGCCATCATAATCCATACGCCAAATCTGCATTAATCCCGACCTAACAGAGTTATACCAGATATGTGCTCCATCTGCTGAATACTCGGGACCATCACTTAATCCAATGGTCTCAGTTAGTCTAGTTTCTTCCCCTCCATCAACAGAGATAGTATAAATATCTCCTCTATCTTCATTACGCATCGCACAGTAAGCAATGGTTTTGCCATCCGGTGACCATCCATGAAGAAAACTGGGTGAGTTTGGGGTTACCTGTTTTGGCGCACCACCAGCTAATGGGAGAATATAGATATAGGAGTTATAGCCATTTACATCGATATCCGTACCAGGAGCCATACTACTAATCGCCAGCATCCTACCATCAGAAGATAAGACATGATCATTATTACAATCCTTGATATCACCCGTATCTACGATACTATGCTTGCCACTAGACAGTTCATATTGCCAGATAAGACCTTCTGAGTTATAAATAATAAATTTCCCGTCCTTCGTCCAATTTGGCGCTTCTATATGCCTTTCTAGTTTAAATACAGTTGAGCGCTCCATGGTTATTACATCAAAAATTTCTAAGGTTGAATACAGCTTCATTTGTAGCCTCCTCTAATTATCCGATCGAATTATTTCATTCACTATATTTATCATTATATCAGAATATTAGAAATAACTAAATATGGTAATTTTAAATAAGTTTTCTTCTTAAAATGTTATTAGATCTAATGTGACTTTGTCACATAGATATATGTAAATATATCTATCCCTCTGCATATGATAAACTATAATAAATTTTGGAGGTTCAATTATGAGTGATTTATCAGCTACATCCTACTGCAAAGATAATAACAATGAATGCGGTTTAAGCCCAATCTTTTTAATTCTAATACTACTGATGGTAAGTGGAGGCGATAGCGGTGGCTTTTTAGGTGGTCTTTTGGGAGGCGATAGCTGCAGTTCCGGCAATGGATTAGGCGGTATCTTACCCCTCCTTTTAGTTCTTCTTATGTGTGGTGGTTCTTTCTAATTTAATACTTGAAAAGGTGTGTTGCAAGCGAACTATAAAAGTTAGTAAGCAACACACCTTTTTATTCATGACAAGTGAATTAGCTTGCTAATTCATCTTGTTTGTTTCTTACGGTTCCTTCTCCAGCAATTTTTTATAAGACATATCAATACCAAAGGCACCAAGTGGTGCTGTAATCATAATGGATAACACAGCAACGGTTAGAACGATTGGACCACAAGCAAGTCCCATAGTCAAGGGAATGGAACCAATAGCAGCTTGTACCGTTGCTTTTGGCATGTAAGCGATCATGCAAAACAACCGTTCTTTCCATGAAAGGTTTGTATGGATCATACAACATAAAACACCTGTCATTCGAAAAATGATAACAAGGAATATTACCAAAATAGCAGATACACCGGCAAAGGCTGCATATTTAATATCAACCGTTGCACCAACCAGTACAAATAGAAGAATTTCTGCTCCTACCCATAGTTTATTAAATTTGACTGATAGGCGCTTAGCTATATCAGATCGTTTTTTCTGTAATGCTGCTCCTAAACTCATCACCGCCAACAGTCCTGAGAGAGGTATCACACCTTTTAAGGCCTGCTCCATGGCAACCAATAAGAAAGCAATGCTTAAAATAACGATAACCTTAGCTGTATCTCTTAAATGCACTCTTTTAAAGAAAATAGATAAAGCAATTCCAATGAGAATGCCAACGATTAATCCTAATAGGATGGATACTGGAATTTGAGCAAAGCTAATTGGAGAAATCTTCTCTCCCTGTGCTAAACCGGTAAAAGCCATAAATAATACAATAACAAAAACATCATCCACCGAAGCTCCCGCCATAATTAATTGTGGTATACTGTTTTTCTTTCCATATCCTGTTTCCATTAGATTCAACATTTTCGGTACTATAACTGCCGGTGAAACTGCAGCAATAACAGCGCCCATAATGGCTGCTTCTAAAACAGAGATACCCAAGATCATTGGTGCGATTAAGATCATTCCTACTATTTCAAAACAAGCGGGTACAAAGCACATTAAAATAGCCGGTCTTCCAACCTTCTTCAAGTCCATAATATCGAGTGCCAGTCCTGCCCTTGTTAAAATAATGATGAGGGCCAATTGCCTTAAATCCGAGGATATTGATAAGAGAGAATCATCCAGTAAATTAAGTACATAAGGTCCTAATATAATACCTGTAATCAACATCCCTAATAAACTGGGTAATCTCAAGCGTTTTAATATCTCACCTAGTGCCATTCCTAGGATAAAAACCAAAGCTAAACTTGTAAGCATACTTATTTCCTCCAGTGTAAAAAATATATTGATAGATCATTTTTCATGTCATAAACCAGCAAATATCATTCTAATAGAAATCTGCTGACTAACACTAAAAAAAGCCAATGATTCTGTGATAATATCACAGAAGTCATCAGCTCAATAAGCAGTTTAGGCAATTGCCAAGGGAGAACCTCATTCCCAAATTATAGTTAGTATTATATTCTCCGATCATCGAAATGTCAATAAAGAAAATTTTCTTATAAGCACGATAACTTTTTAAAGTTCATCAGCTTAATCAAATAAATTGTCAATTTTTGATTAAAATTTCACAGATTAACCAATTGACTCATAACATAGTCTATAAGATATTTCGGAGGAACATGATATGATTCAAAGTAGGGAATTTGCACGTCAATCTTTAGAATTACACTTATTTTTCGGAAGAATTATGAAAGAACACTCCTTCTTTTTAGAGCTAGGCTTTACACCAAGGGATATGAACTATACACAACAGGCAGATATTTTGAGAAACGAATTTGATAAGTTATTATGGGAAGTTGTTTCCCTTTCAAATGGTGTGGTTAGTCCAGAGGTGCTTTATTCCGGAGAAGTCTATACTCCATATACAATGAATGCAGAACAGGCATCTTCCTACTATACAGGTATTCATATTCCGACCGATCTAACTCAAGCAGAAGTTAATTTAATGAGTGGAGATAACTATCCGCTCAATTCAAAATTGGATGAAAAAGTTTATTATGTCAATGAAAAAGCAATCGATCTAGTCACACATTTAATCAACTTTAAAACAAACATACTATCCAATGTATTGTCATGTAAAATGTTTACTGTGAATTATCCGTTACTAATCGATCATATTTTGCGGGAAGCAAAGCTATATTTACAAATGATTCAATCCCTCCAATATGGAACGAGTTTAGATCTTGAAAATGAGGCTTTAGAACAAGAATTATTCTGGAATAGAATTATGGCTGAACATTCCAAATTCATTCGAGGGTTGCTTGATCCTACAGAAAATGATTTAATTATGAGTGCTAATAATTTTGGAAACGAGTTCGATCAATTGACAATGGAAGCAAAAGAAGCTATGGATAATACTCTTCCGGCCTCCAAGGTAACTGAAGATAGTCTAAGTGCAACAAAAGCTCTTCGAGATTTTAAAGCACAGGGAACCAAAGGGCTAATTGAATGTAAAATAAAATCTATCATTATACCTCTACTTGGAGATCATACCTTACGTGAAGCAAATCACTTTATAAGATTATTAAATTCCTTTAAAAAATAATTCCTATTACAAGAAATATCAATACACTAGGTATTTCATAAGAAACGAGGTAGGAATACAAAACACCCGTATTACTACCCCGTTTTATGTTAAAAACGATGCATATTTGCTGACTATATTATAATACATATCAAACTAATGATATCTAAGGCTCCATATCAAGTACAATAACCATCATTGGAGTTGTGAGGGCAGGAATACTTCTTGTAGACGCACCATAATAGACCACTAAGAGTTGATCTCCTAAGCTTCCTACATAAGGTGTTCCATCCTGATTTTGGATGGTTGTTTCATTTTCAATATTTAATTTCAACATACCATCCATGCTTACTAGATCTTCGTCGAAATAATCAACCTTAATATTTTGATATAACGGTTCTAGAACTATTGCTGTCGTTAAGTATTGGGGTGGATAAATGAGAGGTACCGGAGCATTTGCAGGAAAATATCCCGTAACTACAGAACCCACAGTAATCAAAACATTATAAGCAAAATAAGTATCAGGAGTTGTAATTAAGTTAGCAACTGACCCATCCTCATTCTCAACCAAAAGGTAATTCCAATAATTCTTGTTATCACTTAGAATACTTATTTCCCTTACCATTCCTCGA
This sequence comes from Bacillota bacterium, assembly GCA_023389295.1. Taxonomy (GTDB): domain Bacteria; phylum Bacillota; class Clostridia; order Lachnospirales; family Lachnospiraceae; genus Mobilitalea. Next base: position 2,238 of record JAEWEO010000167.1, on the reverse strand, counting down.
AAGGAAATAAAATAGGAATTGTTATTTTCTATCATTAAGTTTCTCCCATCAAATGTTTCAGCATGTTAATCTATACTTTTATTAATATTGTATGCGCCTTATTCTTTAGCGTTCTCTTCATAGCTTATGTATAGCTTTGTTCTTTCTAATGTATCTTTTTCCATTGTAATTCATCTAAATCATGTTTTTATATCAAATAACTGATTCCAATAGATATTGCTCCAATTATTGCCATAAATAAAAGAAAGTCAAAACTACCATCTCGCTGTTTTAAAAAATCTTGTGCCATTTTCTCACTCGATTTGTAATTCAAATGATTAAGCTGCATATGTGTTGCATTTGCATTATTCATGGTGGAATTTCCAGTAAGGGAAAGTATTCCAAGCACAAAGCAAGCAATACCTAGATATAGAAATGATTTTGTTAATGACAATGAAAAGAAGTGGCTAATTAATAATGCTAACAGTACGATAATTACAATTGCTAATAATCCCTTACATAAAAGTTTCATTACCATCTTCTTATTGTTTTTCATCTTCTAATTCCTCCTAGGTTTTTGCATGTACAATATTAATATAAAATACCATATATTTACACTTGTGTAAAGCATGGAACCATTTCATTTTTTGTCCATTTTAATCCATCTTATGTAGGTATTCTAAATATTGCTTTTTGATATCAGAATTTAACTCAAAGAACTGGTTTAAGATACTTATCTTCTTTACAGTCAACGGATTTATATTATGTTCAATTAGTTCCGTCTGTTGTAATATATCCTTCTCACAATTTAATAGTTTCAAAAAATTCTCCACTATTTTATGCCTTACTAATAAGTACTCTCCTATTTCTCTTCCTCCTTGACTTAATTCTACAACACCATATTTTTTATAATTTATTAATCCAAGCTCACCAAGCCGTTGAACCATTTTAGTTGCAGAGGATACTCTTACATTTAGAAGCTCCGCCAATTTATTCATTCGTAAATAACCTTCTTTCAGACTATTTCGGTAAATCATCTCAAGATAGTCCTCCATGGCTGACGTAAGTAGTACTTTATTTTGATCGAGCAGTTGATATCCCCGCACCGTATGAAATTCATTATTCATCATCTTAAAAGCTCAACTTTCTAATAATTTTGCCATTACTTTATTTATATGCGGAACACATCGAATTATTTTGTCATAAGTTAGTGTTGAGAAACAATTTTTCACCCCACTAACTTTATATCAATTAGTTTAAGTATTTAGGAGGCAATATTCATGCATGAAAATATATTTCCACTCAATATTTTACCTCTAGGAAAAAAAGCCAAAGTAAAGGCACTTACCTCTGATGGAACCATTCGAAGAAGAATGCTTGATTTAGGTCTAATCAACGAAACCATTGTGGAGGCTCTACAAAAAAGCCCCTCCGGAGATCCGGTAGCTTATGAAATTCGTGGTGCTGTGATAGCACTTCGCCAAGAAGAAGCTGCAAAAATCATGGTTGAGTTCATCTAAGAAATAATAGGAGGTTATTATAGATGGGGTTGACGAATCAGTCTACAGGCACCGGTGCCATTGATAGGGATTTTAAAGTAGTACGTGATTCTACGGATGACATTGTGATAGCTCTAGCAGGTAATCCGAACGTGGGAAAAAGTACCGTGTTCAACAGCCTGACAGGAATGAATCAGCATACCGGTAACTGGCCGGGGAAAACAGTCACGAACGCTCAAGGAAAATATAAATATAAGGATAAGAATTTTATTATTGTAGATTTGCCCGGAACCTATTCTCTCTTAGCCAGTTCTGTGGAAGAAGAAGTCGCTCGTGATTTCATTTGTTTTGGAAATCCTGATACTACCGTTATAGTAACTGATGCTACCTGCCTAGAGAGAAACTTAAATCTGGTTCTGCAAACCCTTGAAATAACATCTAACGTTGTAGTATGTGTGAATTTGTTGGACGAAGCAAAAAGAAAACAAATTCATATTGATCTCGCCGAATTATCTAATCAATTGGGTGTTCCTGTTATTGGCACTAGTGCCCGTAGTGGAAAGGGATTAGAGGATTTGATGGAGGCTGTATATACTGCTACCGCTAAAGGCGGATTAACTGTTACGCCTTCAATCGCTTATGAAGAAGTTATTGAAACAGCAATCGATCTATTAGAACCCCATCTAAAAGAACAGCTTCAAGGTAAAATAAATAGTCGATGGGTCGCATTAAAACTGTTAGACCTTGATGAATCTATATT
>JAEWEO010000022.1 GCA_023389295.1 Bacillota bacterium | reverse complement strand
AAATATAATTATCATTTATATAGTAAATTATTCAGGAATATAGTGATAGATTAACATATTTGTTGTCAAAATACAACATAAAGTTAAATGAAATAAATAAATATATTGTTGATGTTAACAAAAATGTTAACAAAAACAAAAGGCTAACCATTCACTTAAAATGGATTAGCCTCAAAAATTAGTATGCATGAAGTAAATTACACTAATGTTAGTTTTTATCTATGAAAAGATGCATTAGGATAACTTTTCAAAAATCGGTTTACCTTTTTCAAAGGTAGTATAATGTTGATACCCAAGGTTTTGTAATAGATCTGGAACAATAGAGAAGTCATAACAAAGGTGTTCCGGTTTATGCGCATCTGATCCGATGGTAATTATCTCACCGCCTAATTCTTTGTAACGCTTTAAAACTTCGATTTTTGGATGAGCATAGCCAAGACCATACTTTAGACCGGCAGTATTAATTTCAATTCCTTTACCGTAGTGAATCAATGTTTTTAATACCTCGTCCAAAATATCACGATAGTCCTCATAATTGTAATCAAACTTTTTCTCTTTTTGTCCCGGAACATACCGGATGATATAATCAATATGTCCATATACCTGGAAACCTTGAAATGCTTTGCAATTTTCAATGATTGATTCAAAATAACGATAAATTCCTTCATTAGTTGTCTTGTTCTCCCAATACTCCGGAAAATAGGGATCCATATGATCCACTACATGGGAGGAACCGATGGCAAAATCAAAGGAATAAGTAGTTAACAATTCCTGTAGCCTGGTACTAAGATGTGGCTGAAGACCAAGTTCAATACCCGTTCGAATATCGATCTGCTTATGATAACGCTCTTTTAATTCTTCTAGCTTCTTTATATAGGAAGTCGGTTCAAATACAAAAGTAAAATCACTTACCGGTGGATAATCATAATCCATATGGTCAGTAAAGCAAATTTTTTTTAATCCCAGTTGTAGAGCTCGTTCCACCATTTGCTCCATGGGGGTATTACTATCACTAGAATAATCGGAATGCACATGATAATCAGCTACTATCATAGATGTTCTCCTTTACATATGTTAATGTATGAAACAGAATAATTAATGAAAGCTTTACTTTAATTAATCTGTGTGATGCCTGTTATATCAGTAGCAGATACCATGGAATAATTAGTATAATAGACAACAAAACCAGGTTTTCCACCGCTAGGTTTCTTCACATTCTTCTTTAAGGTATAATCAATCTCTACCTTATCTGCCTCCCGTGCACTTGAATAATAGGCAGCAAGCTTTGCTGCTTCTTCATAGGTCCGATCGGGAAGCTCTTTACCATCAGCCTTTACGATAACATGGGAACCTGCTATTTTTTTAGCATGGAACCACCAATCACCGCCATCAGCAAACTGGAAGGTCAATTCATCATTTTGATAGTTATTCTTTCCGACATACATATGGTATCCATCAGAAGATAGATAATGAAAGGGTTTACTCTTAGAACCTGTTTTCTTGGCATTCGCTTTTTTCTCCAGCTTTTTCGAGCCGCTGGTAAATTTGCGTTTGATATAACCATACTCTGAAAGTTCTTGCTTTAATGCAGTTAGATCGGCTTCTTCTGTGGCTATATCCAAAGCAGTTTTAATGGATTCAAGATGTGTTAACTCATCACTTGTTTCCTTAATCTGAATCGTTAAAGCATCATAAGTACGTTTTAGTTTGTTATACTTTTCAAAATAACTTTTAGCGTTATCCATGGGTGAAATGGTGGGGTCTAGGGGAATATTAATCTCCTCATCAGTATAGTAATTCAGAGCGTTCAATACCTTAGCTCCCGGTTCCAGTCCATAGCCATAGGCAGTAATCAGCTCACCGTAAACCTTGAAATTATCACGTTTATCCGTATCCTGTAGTTGCTTTAGCTGTAAATCGTATTTTTTGCTGGTGCGATCGATGGCATTGGAAACAACCTTACGCAAATCAAAGGATTTCTGTCTAATTCTTGCTACAGCATTCTTAGAAGCATAATAGGTTTCTAACAAAGCGGATATGGAGTCAAAACTTTGAATCTCATGATTTACATAGCAGGTGAGTGCAACGCTGGAAAATTCAACGGGTGTTCCCTCCTGTAAAACAATGTTCGGAGTAAAGGCACCATCTTTAATATCCTCTCTAAGACGGTCAAAGTTATTATAGAGATGCAATCCGGCTGCTTCACTTATAGAATCCGTATGATCTGCCGGGTCTAGGGAAGCACGGTAACAGAGTTCGTTGGCAATCAAGGGACTGATACCGGTCATGCTTTGAAAGATTGTCTTACCGACGGGCATGGATTTCGTAAGAATATTATCCCGAAAGGTCTCATAAGTAATGGTCAGCGGATCGAATTTTTCGGCGGTAACCGGAATAAAATATTCCCGTCCCGGTAATACCTCACGTATCGAACTAATAAATTGATTGATTCGTTTGATACTGTCTATGATCTTCATGTTCTCATCGCAGAAGATAATATTGCTATGCTTACCCATTAACTCTATGATCAGATATTTGATGCAAAGGTCTCCGAGCTCATCCAAATGCTCTAACTTAAAATTTATAATACGTTCTAAACCGGGTTGATAGATATCAAGAATTTTTGCGCTATTTAAATGCTTACGAAGCAACATGCAAAAATTGGGAGCGGTTAGTGGACTAGGTTTTGTATTTTGTGTAAGATATATCAAAGGAAGTCCAGCTCCTGCCGATAACAGCAATTTATGCTGTTCCCTTGCAGCGCCCTTTATAGTAAGGATTAATTCATCCTTCTCCGGTTGTGCTATTTTATTAATACGACCACCAAGTAAGGTATCTCGTAGTTCTTTTACCAAATTTGCTACAACTATGCCATCAAATGCCATACTAATCTCCTCATTTCGTTTTCGTGATGCAATAATTGCAACACATGTATATTTTAAATTATAGCATATTAGAAAGAAAATGAATACCCGCATTCCTAGTGCTAATACAAACAAATAGATCAGGTATATTCATAGACAGAAACAGTAATAATATCGTATGAGTTAATATAATCAGAAGATATGTTTGGTATTCGAATATATTATAGTAGAAAGAAAAAAATTTTTATATGGCTATTGCATTACTTCGGTAAAGTGAATATAATAAAAAAGCAAATACAAAGGCGCATTTGTTTTTTTAATGCGTCTTTTTTGTCGTTCAGAAGTTTGTAGATTAATCAAAGGAGATTAAATTATGGGATACGTTGATGAGGTAATTGAACTGGTTGTGAAGAAAAACCCTGCAGAACCCGAATTCCATCAGGCGGTTAAAGAGGTGTTAGAATCTCTAAGAGACGTTGTAGATGCGAATGAAGAGAAGTTTAGAAGAGAAGCTCTACTTGAGAGAATTGTAGAACCTGACCGTCAGATTAAATTTAGAGTTCCGTGGGTAGATGATAGAGGCAAGGTTCAAGTAAATACAGGATACCGTGTACAATTTAATAATGCTATAGGTCCTTACAAGGGAGGCTTACGTTTACACCCTTCCGTAAACCTAGGTATTATTAAATTCTTAGGCTTCGAGCAGATTTTTAAGAATTCCTTAACCGGCCTGCCGATTGGTGGTGGTAAGGGTGGCTCTGATTTCGATCCGAAGGGCAAATCCGATAGAGAAGTATTAGCATTTTGTACAAGCTTTATTACGGAATTGTACAAGTACATCGGCGCAGACGTTGACGTTCCTGCAGGAGATATCGGTACAGGAGCAAGAGAAATTGGCTATATGTATGGTCAATATAAGAAAATCACCGGCTCCTATGAAGGAGTATTGACCGGCAAAGGATTAACCTATGGTGGTTCTTTGGCACGAACAGAAGCTACCGGTTATGGTTTGCTTTACTTAGTGGAAGAAATGCTAAAGTGTAACGGAATGGATATTAAGGGTAAGACGGCAACCGTATCCGGTTCCGGTAATGTTGCAATCTATGCAATTTTGAAAGCTCATCAGCTGGGTGCAAAATGCGTAACCTGTAGTGACTCCAACGGATGGGTATATGATCCGGATGGCATTGATGTAGCGGCACTTCAAGATATTAAAGAGGTAAGACGCGCAAGACTTACAGAATACAAGAATTACAGACCAAATTCTGAATATCATGAGGGTAGAGGTGTTTGGACAGTAAAATGCGATATTGCACTTCCTTGTGCGACTCAGAATGAACTTCTAATTGAGGATGCTAAGACACTTGTTGCAAACGGATGCATTGCAGTTGCAGAAGGTGCTAATATGCCTACTACCTTAGATGCTACCAATTATTTACTTGAAAACAAAGTGTTATTTGCACCGGGTAAAGCTGCAAATGCAGGTGGTGTAGCTACTTCTGCACTCGAGATGACACAAAATAGTGAAAGACTTAGCTGGACCTTTGAAGAGGTTGATGCAAAACTAAAGCAGATCATGGTAAATATTTTCCACAACATGGACGAAGCTGCAAAGAGATATCATGTAGAAGGTAATTATGTGGTTGGAGCTAACATTGCAGGCTTTGAAAAGGTGGCTAATGCGATGATGGCTCAGGGAATCTGGTAATAAGTATTAGTGTTAGATATTTTAGATATTGGGTGACTATATTTAAAAAAAGCTGTTTCAAGCTCTATTATACGCTCGTTGCGAATATGGAGTTTGAAACAGCTTTTTTAATTTAAGACAGTTGTGAAAAGAGAAAAATTATGATCTCCATAATATCTTCATATTTGCTTGCTATGATAGAGAAATAAGATGAAGCAGTTTGAAGACTCATTTGAATATCATGGTCTAAACTAAGTGATGCGGTTATTTTGAGTTAGCTTCATGAATTAGGAAACAGGAGGATACCGATGTCTTCAAAACTAGTCACAAAAACTTACGTGATTGATAACATGACCTGTGTAAATTGTGAAAATATCATTGAGAGAACCTTGTCAGAGCTGGCAGGTGTAATTAGTGTAAAAGCAAGTTATTCAAAAGGTACAGCTATAGTAACTTATGATGAGACGATAATCGGTGATGAGATTATCACAAAACGTTTAGAAGAAGAAAATTATCATGCAAGAAATGCTGCTTTCGTGGTGGAACAAAAGAAGAGTCATAAGGCGGATGGAAAGGAAGGAACAAATCAACAAGATTATACGAATTTACTGAGCATTGTGATTATCTTGTTTGCAATCTATCTGGTAGCCAACCGGTTTGGCTTGCTTAATCTGTTTCAGGAGTTTCCGGTAGCCAAAGAAACCATGGGCTTTGGCATGCTTTTTCTAATCGGGCTATTAACTTCTGTACACTGTGTTGCAATGTGTGGAGGTATCTGCCTGTCACAATGTGTTCCAAGACAAGAGGGAACTAATGGAGGCAAGTTCTTTGCAATTAGGCCCAGCCTCCTCTACAATTTGGGAAGGGTGCTCTCTTATACGATCATTGGAGGCATTGTAGGTGCGATTGGATCCGTAGTCAGCTTTTCCGGTGTGATGAAAGGATTTGTACAGATACTTGCCGGTGTTTTCATGGTCATTATGGGACTAAATATGATGAATGTCTTTCCTTGGCTTCGAAAACTCAACCCCAGAATGCCGAAGGTTTTTGCAAAAAAGATTTATGCAAAAAGGCAGAGTAATCGTCCATTTTATATTGGTATTCTAAACGGATTAATGCCTTGCGGACCATTACAGGCCATGCAGCTTTATGCATTGTCTACCGAAAGTCCAATGAAAGGTGCACTTGCGATGTTCCTATTTTCCATAGGAACAGTCCCATTCATGTTTTCATTTGGAGCACTTAGTTCCTTCCTAAGTAAAAAATTCACTGCTAAGATGATGTCGGTAAGTGCTGTACTGGTAATCTTTCTCGGTGTCTTTATGTTTCAAAATGGAGCTAGCCTATCCGGTTTAACAATGCCTAGCTTTATGTATTCTACAGGTTCCAATCAGGAGGCTAGGGTGGCAACTTTGGAGGGTGAGGTACAGCTTGTTACCTCAGGTATTACCTCAGGAAGTTATGAGCCCATTGTAGTACAAAAAGGAATCCCTGTTATTTGGACCATTCAGGCAGAAGAGGGTGAACTAAACGGCTGTAATAACAGTATTAGCATATCAAGTTATGGATTACAAAAGAAGCTTTCTTATGGAGATAATGTAGTTGAATTTACACCGACGATAAGTGGAACCATTGGTTTTAGCTGTTGGATGGGGATGATAAGAAGTAAAATTACTGTAGTTGATGACCTTAAGGATGTCAACTCAGTAAATGCTACACCCGTTGATAATCAGGAGGATGTGAGTGTTAACACAGAGGAATATAATAATCTACTAGATGTAAATATACCAACGGATGAGATTGCTGTTGGTGTAATTGAAGCCGGAATACAGACAGTTGAAATAACCTTTGATGGTGAGGGGTTCTCACCTGCTGTTGTTGTAGTTCAAAGTGGAATAGAAACGAAGTGGACGATTAAAGCATCTGATATGGACCCAAACAGAAATAGTATTTTATTTCCTTACTATTATGCGCAGCTGGAGGTGCTAGATGGAGATAATCCAATCACATTCGTACCGGATCAGGATTTTGACTTTTATACTTCGGACAGTTCCTATTATGGATATGTTAAGGTAGTCGAGGATATCAAAAACATTGATCTAGAATCAATAAAAAAGGAAATAGAAGCCTATAGTCCCTCAAGCTATACCGGAGGGAGTGGATATGGTGGAGCTTCCTGTCACTAGAATGTTCGATATGAAATTAGAAAATAATATGATAGACTAAAGGAGATAAATTATGAAACAAAAAAACAATAAGGTAGATATGAAAAAACTATCGTTAATTATTATAGCAGCGGTTGTAGTGGTTGTAATAGCATTTAGCTTTCCAAAAGAGGATAAAGGTAAGAATGGCAACTCCTTGAAAAACCCGGTGGTAAAGGACAATGATATTGTAATACAGTCTGCAGATGTTACAGAGGAACCTGGCTTTTACCCTGCTAGGATTAACGATGTTGATGTAGAAGTAATTGCAGTAAAAGCTTCGGATGGCACCATTCGAACCGCATTTAATACCTGTCAGGTATGTTATGGATCCGGTAAGGGGTACTATGAAGTGGCTGGCGACAAGTTGGTTTGTCAAAACTGTGGTAATCGCTTTGGAATGGATGATATAGAGGTAACAAGGGGTGGATGTAATCCTGTTCCGATTACTTCTGAATATAAAACAGTTAGCGACGATACAATAACAATTACGAAGGATTTACTTACTCAGGCAACAGAAATATTTGCAAATTGGAAGTAAGAGGTTGTCGCTTGATTACTCAAAGTGATTATGTTAATTGACGAAGCCAGATTTACCAAGTGGCTTTTGACATCCTGATCATGATAGAGGATATTGGTAGTTTAGATGTAAGTTAAACTAAAATAGAAAAGGAAAATTGCCTATGTATAAAAAATTATTATTAATGTCATTATCCATATTTACGATATTGGGGCTCACAGCATGTAACAAATTAGATGTAATCGGAGTGAAATCCGTTGATTCCTTTGAGGCTGTAGTGGAGAAAATGGGTGATAAGGTAACCGCAGATTCCGAATTTGGTGGATGGTCACTCGAAGCACCCGACGGTGGAGCGAGATTACTATGGAGCTCTGATTATAGTAAAACAACGGACGAGGATGTATTACTAGAGATTGATGCTAAACCATTTCTAAAAGCCGGGCTGGATGTCACGAAGTTACCGGAAGGAATGTACGTGGAGGACAAGATTATTGTAGGAACCAAGTTGGGGAATGATGCAATCAATTACGAGGGTGATGTTACACCTCTTTCTTCCTATGAGAAGATTGTTGATCTTTATCGTAATAACATAACTTATCATACGTCTCTTGACCATTATGGAATTGATTTATCAAATGGTAATATGTTCGAATGGGCAAAGGATATGACAACCAATGATAAGGATATCGTATTTGTATTAAATCCCGAAGTGTTTATAAATGCAGGAGCTGATCCTAATAAGATAGAAGGATGGATTTTTGCAAAGGTTGAAACCATGGATAAAAATATGAAAAAAATAGAGGTAGATAAATTATTAAAACCCTTTGATCTGGATGGAAAACCGGTTAAATAAATGAAATCATAAGGATTGCTTTATCAATAGAAATTAAATGGTTGGGGTGAGGATAACATGAAAAAGGTTTTAGTAATAGAGGATGAATTAAAAATTGTTCAAGTACTTAAATCCTTCTTAGAAAGCAAGGGGTACGAGGTGCTGGTTGCAGAAAATGGCAAGCTAGCACTTGAACTGTTTGATAAAGAGAATGTGTCCATCGTTCTTCTTGATTTGATGTTACCACTATTATCCGGAGAAGAGGTATGTAAGACTTTGCGTAAAAAGTCTCCTGTTCCAATCATAATGCTGACAGCAAAATCGGATGAAGCAGATATGCTGGAGGGTTTAGGAATTGGTGCCGATGATTATATTACCAAACCCTTCAGCTTAAAAGCACTCTATGCACGAATGGAAGCAGTCATGCGAAGGGCAAGCAATAACCAATTGCCCCTAACAATAAGAGAATTTCAAAACAAGGATCTAACGGTGGACTTAGAAAGTCATATAGTTTTAAAGCAATCGGAGGAAATAAAACTTACACCCAATGAATTTAAACTACTTGTAACGTTAATCAAATACCCCAACAAAGTATTTACTAGAGATGAACTAATAGCAACTGCATTTGGAGATGTCTTTGAAGGATATGATAGGACCATTGACAGTCATATCAAAAATCTCCGACAGAAAATAGAGAACGACCCCAAAAACCCGGTCTATGTTAAGACCATTCACGGAGTAGGTTACAAATTTGGGGGTGAGTAATGAAGCGAAGTCTTAAAACACAACTGACGAGCAGTATCTTTGTGATAGTATTTTTAACGATTGCTATCATCAGTATATTAGCCAATTACTTTATCAATCATCAGTTTACTAATTACGTGGCAAAACAGCAGGAATTGAAGGCACAGGTCATAACCTCATCAATTAGTCAGCAATATTCTAGCTTTACGAAGAAGTGGAACATGGATTACGTTCATGCAATTGGTATGTCCTCCCTTTATGAAGGATATATTGTAAAGGTTTATGATAATGAAAATAATATTATTTGGGATGCGCAGTCTCATGATGTGAAGCTTTGTAATCTCATCATGGAGGAAATCTCTGGCCGAATGAAAATCAAATATCCTCAGCTTGACGGAGAATTTGTTGCTACAGAATATCCGCTGGTTCAGGAGTATACGACCGTTGGTTCTGTTAGTATCAGTTATTTTGGACCCTTCTTTTTAAACGAAAATGAGTTTAATTTCTTAGATTCTTTAAATATTATATTACTAGGAGTCGGATTTATCTCCTTGGTAGTTGCTTTGTTTGTAGGACATTTGCTTTCAAAGAGATTTAGTCGTCCTATCTTAAAAACAGTGGAGGTAACGAAGCAGATTGCAGATGGTAATTATCATGTTCGTCTGGAGGAAGGAAGCGACACCAAGGAATTAGTTCTCTTAGAGGCATCGATTAACCACCTTGCTATTTCTCTAGAAACCTTAGAGAAGCTTCGGAAGCAATTAACGGGTGATGTTGCACACGAATTAAGGACCCCGATTACCATACTCCAATCCTATCTGGAAGCTATGACGGAGGGAATATGGGACGCATCGCAGGAAAGACTGAACAGCTGTTATGAGGAAGTAACCCGAATAGGTAAGTTAGTTGGTGATTTGGAACGGTTAGCAAAATTAGAAGGAGAAAACATTAAATTAAATAAAGAGCATATGGATTTGTATGCCGCCATTGATAAGACGATTCAAAGTTTTGAAGGGGAAATTATCCATAAGGAATTAAAAGTATATTTAGAAGGTCCCCATCCTATACTTTTAGTGGATCATGATCGCATGAAGCAGGTCATCATAAATCTATTATCCAATGCGATCAAATATTCGAAGCCTGGTAGTAGTATTACTTTTGAAATTTTTGAAGGAAAGCAAACAGTAGGGTTTAAGATAACAGATACAGGAATAGGAATAGCAAAAGAAGAGCTACCTTATATCTTTGAACGTTTTTACCGTGCAGATAAATCCCGTAATCGCGCTACCGGTGGCTCAGGAATTGGACTTACTATTGTAAAATCAATTATAGATGCTCACGGTGGACATATAACAGTAGATAGTAGGCTAGAGGAAGGGACTGTATTTACAGTAACTTTGCCAAAGGAAATTTAATGATCTAAAATTAGCAGAGCGTATGAATGCTCTGCTAATTCTGCAATTAAGGATAACATAATATTATATTTGGCATTACCCATGAAAATTTTTACATACATAAAATGTCTGGTTGATAGTGATGTATTTGGATACAATATTTATATCACCTATGTAAAGTTAAAAAAGGAGAGGTTCTATGAGTAAAAAAAATAAAATGATTTCTGAAAATGAAGAAGCTGAGATAGCGAAGGAACTTGGTGTATACGATAAAGTGAAAGCAAATGGCTGGGGAGATGTATCTTCGAAGGATTGTGGTAATATCGTGAAAAAGGCTTTGGAGATGTCGGAAAGAAATGAAATAAAAAAATAGTCTGGCAAATTATAAATTATATTTACAAAAGCAAGCATCAATTTAAAAGGGCAGGATTTTAATCCTGCCTTTTTTGGTAAAAATTTTACGTTAAGTTTATTTCTAAAGAGAAAGACTTGCTTTACTTCCCTTGTGATTGATGACTAAGCCAAAGATAAGAAGGAGAGGAAAAACAATTGCAAATAAGATCCCGATCTTTAAATTGTTGCCAAAGCTATCGGATACATACCCAACAAAGGTTGGTCCAAGGGAGCAGCCTAAGTCACCGGCTAGGGCTAAAAATGCAAACATGGAGGTTCCGCCACCACGAATCGTTTTTGATGCAATGCTAAAGGTTCCCGGCCAAAGAATTCCGACCGAAAAGCCACATAATGCACAGCCTGCCAAATTAATAGCCGGATTACTTGGTAATGAAGCTAACAAATAGCTTACGATACATAAAAATCCACTAAAGAACATAAATTTTTCTAATTTAACCTTCTCGCTATATTTCGCAAACCACACTCTGGATAAGCCCATCAAAAGAGCAAAAGTCATGGGTCCGGCCAAATCACCTATGGTCTTATTTACTCCTAGACCTGCTTCTCCAAAGGTAGATGCCCATTGACTAACGGCTTGTTCACAGGCACCTGCACAGAGCATCAGTAGTACCATTAGCCAGAATTTACGCTTTGTAATGAGCTTTCTGGCAGGAAGTTCTTCTCCGGTACTTTCCTCTAAGGACATAATCGGAACCTTAGCAAAAATAACAGCATTTAATAAGGGAATCAAAGCCCATAGGATAGCTAAGTATTTCCAATTTGTAATACCGAATATAGTAAAATATAGAGTAGAAACAATGACAACTGCCATATGTCCCCAACAGTAGAAAGAGTGTAAAAGACTCATGGTTGATTCCTTATTGTCTGTTGGACATGCTTCAACAATTGGGCTAATAAGTACTTCAATCAAACCGCCACCAATGGCATAAATAATAACGGAAACAAAAAGACCTGCAAAGGCATTAGAGAAAACATTTGGTAATATAGTCATACAGATGAGACCGGTAGCAGCAAATATCTGTGCAATAACAACCCCGAAACGATAGCCACATTTCTTTAAAAACCAAGGAGCAGCAAAATCAACAATAAGTTGTATACCGAAGTTAAAGGTAACAAGTAAAGTAATCTTATCTAAAGAAATACCATAGAAGCTTTGAAAGGCTACAAATAAAAGTGGTGCAAAATTATTGATGATAGCCTGAACAATGTAGCCGATAAAACAGGCATAAACCGTATGCTTATAAGTCGTTTTCATATGTGAGTATTCTCCTTATTGTACTGATGAGATTATATCATATTAAGTCAAATTAGTAATGGATTATTTTGACTATTTTTAGTACTATTTAGTATTTGCTATGTGGTAATCATATCACAGAACATTACTTTTAAAAATAAAATTATAAGTGCTTGAAGTGTTGACGATTAAAAGTGCACATATTCTTAGAATAGATGAAGATAATTGCATGAAAAAATCGTTTTATTGTATAAATGATTTAGAGACTTCGAGGGATGAAACAAATAATCGGAGTAGTTTGAATATAATGACAAGAATGATTTCCAACTAATAATCCCCAAAATAAAATATTGACATATAATATTATATGGTATATAGTATTGTTATCAAAACAATATTATATTAATCTGAGATTAGAAAGCAATAAGAGAAGGGAGTTGGCACAATGGTATTTAATACCGGTTCAGCACTACTCGATGCGATTGTTCTGGCTGTTGTTTCTAAGGAACCGGAAGGAACCTACGGGTATAAGATAACACAGGATGTTCGCGGCGCAATTGAAGTTTCCGAATCCACGTTGTATCCGGTTCTTCGCAGGCTTCAAAAGGAGGACTGCTTGGAAGTGTACGATATGGAGTTTGGAGGTAGGAACAGACGATATTATAAGATAACGGACAAAGGCATGGTACAATTAAGGCTTTATTCAAAAGAGTGGGAAAGTTATTCAAGAAATATAAATTTTATATTTGAAGGAGTGAAATAGATGACAAAGCTAGAATTCATGAAGGAACTCGAAGGCTTATTGTCCGATATCCCTTTGGATGAGAAAGTGGAGGCTATTCAGTATTATAACGATTATTTTGAAGATGCAGGAGTTGAGCATGAAGAGGAAATTATCCTTGAACTTGGCTCTCCGAGTAAGGTAGCTGCTATGATTAAGGCAGATTTAAATGCAAATTCAACAGAACGTGAAAGCAGGGGATATTTCACGGAAAATGGTTATCAGGATACAATGGTTAATGATGAAAAATATGAGTTACGAAATACCAATTCAGAGACTAAGCAATCAAGTACCAGCGCCAGCAGAGGAATATTAATATTAATTGCAATTTTAACGATTCCGGTATGGTTTCCTCTAATTATCTCTATATTTGGAGTAGCAATTAGCATTCTTGCCACAGGATTAGCGCTATTGTTTGCATTTGGCCTTGCTGGTGTATGTATGATTGGTGCCGGTGTTATACTATTTGTAGCAGGCTTATTACAGCTAGCAGTTCCTTTTATTGCCATGCTTATGATAGGTGGAGGGCTGATTGTATTTGGACTTGGGATGTTATTTACCTTAGGCTGTTTCATGATCTGCAAACATCTGATCCCTGCAATTTTTAGAGGAATTGTTGATTTATGCAGACTTCCTTTTAGGAACAGGGGGGTGATGGCATGAGAACATTTACAAAGGTTTGGCTCGGCATCGGATTGTTAGCAATTGGATTTGGCTTAGTGATAGTCTTATTGGCGACTTTTACGGGAGGTTTTTATCATAAAGGGGAAGCCACTTTCTCATTTTCGGATAGCTATGAAAATGTAGATGATATTGATATTAATATAAGTTATGGAAAGGTAGAAATCCTGGAAGGTGATACTTTTTCCATTGAGGCAAGAAATCTATGGAAAGAGGAGTTGACCTCCTATACAGAAGGGGGAACCTGGTATATTAGTGATGAGAATAATAAAATGGTTCGCTTTTTTGGAAATAGGGTATCCCTTGGACGACTGATTTCCTGGAATGATGATTACACACCTATCATTACGATTACTCTTCCACGAGACTTTGTAGCAAATGAATTTTACTTAGATGTTGATGCCGGTGAGGTGAAAGCAGATACAATTAGGGCAAAAAACGGCAATTTCAACGTCGATGCAGGTCGGTTAGTTGTTGAGAATTTATCCATAAAAGAAACTTCACAGTATAACGTCGGAGCCGGTGAAATGATTTTGAAAAATCTTACCGCACAGGATATATCCTTAGACTGTGGTGTGGGAAGAGTTGAAATTACCGGAACCTTAAAAGGTAAAAATAGTGTTAGTTGTGGTATAGGTAAGGTGGAACTTGATTTAATGGGAGAAGAAAGTGACTTTTCCTATCAGATCAATTCAGGAATTGGTAATGTTTCAATCAATAACAACGATTATCATAATGTAGCAAAACATATACAGAATGATACCGATAACTTTTTGGAATTAGATTGTGGAATTGGAAATATTACAGTTGATTTTAATTAAAAAAAATGTATCATAATAATTAGGAAAGGAGGATATTGTATGGAACCTAAGAAATTGTTTCGGTCAAACATCAATAAAATGGTTTGTGGAGTCTGCGGAGGTGTTGCTGAGTATATCAATATCGACCCTACCATTGTTCGTTTATTATGGGTAATATTTGGGTTGACAGGTTTTGGTATTTTGGCTTATTTTATTGCAGCGATTATCATTCCTCTCCAAGGCTAAGACCGATAGCCAAAAGTTTAGAAAAGCTTAATGAATTCGATTAGGATCGTCTTCATTAAGCTTTTTTTGTGAACGATATGTCAATTTCTTTTTAATTACTCATTCTTATTATCTCAAACTTTTTTATGATAATACCTTCTGCACCAAGGATATAATTTGATCATTTTCAAAGGGTTTTGTGAGAAATTCTGTGGCACCGTATTTGATCGCATCAACCATTTTTGATTTTTGCCCGGCAGCAGTTACCATAATTATTTTGGCGGTCGAATCATATTCTTTAATCAGTTTTAAGGCTTGCAATCCATCCATCTGTGGCATGGTAATGTCCATGGTGGTAATATCGGGCTTTAAATCTTTGTATTTTGCAATACCATCTTCACCATTGACTGCCTCACCAATGATTTCATGTCCATTTTCCTCTAAGATACACCGTAATATTTTTCTTGATGTCTTGGAATCATCTACCAATAATATTTTTGCCATATCTTTACCCCCTCCTAATCAATAACGATTTGATTATCAGTTGCAACTAATAAATCAACCGTTTCATTATTTATAATAATGGGAACAATATAAATATTACCTGTTGAAATCAGATTTTTGTTTGTATAAAACATTGGAGGAGTCATATCGATTTCGATATCTTCATGGCTTAATTTTGAAGCAAATAATCCGTTGGAACAGTTAATAAACTCACATACAGCGTCGTATGCATCTTCATCTAAGGTACTGAAATTTTCCTTTGCAAAGGAATTAGCTATTTGTAATAATGCCTTGTCATTGCCTGACAGCCCCACAAAAATATCGTGGTCCCCCACAATTTGTTGGGAAGCCAGAGCTTTAAAGGGATATTTTTGGATAGGATATGCTCTCTTTAACATGATATTACTATCGATGAAGCGCACCATATTACGAAGGCTTAAGCTAATGCAATCACTACTAAAGGGTAAATCAATATTGACAAAGACAGGAATAATTCGGTCAATATCTCCGGATTTTAATGCGTCTAAATCCGTTTCTGAAAAATTGTTATCCTGGCAAAATTGCTCTAAATATCTTTCAATCTCTTGAAGTGTAAATATATTATTTTCTGTACAAACCTGAACAAATTGCAAATACGGATTTCCCTGCATGTTTAATAGATAAGTAACTTCTTCTGCAAGTAAATAACCTTTCTCAATGGCGATATCGCCAAAGCGCCTGTCCATGTTGCGCTGAATATCGTTGATTTCCTCGGCTTGCTTTGTGGTCAATAGTTTTTCTGATACAGCAATGAAACCTAGTTTTACACGAGTTTTTTGTTGTTGTAGCATTAAATCTTCAAACTGTGACATAGATAATTTATTCTTTTCCACTAAGTATGTGCCAAAATAAAGCCCGAACATCATATTTCCCCTTTCATTATCTCGGATATTCTCCGAGTAATCTTGATTCTTTAGATACATTATGTATCCCTATTCGTATATACAAGCGAAATCAGTTTTATGAAATATGCTTGCTGTAGGCTATTTCAGCTTGTAAAACCAGAGCTTTTATAGAATGTTTCTATTCACTAATATACATCATTATTCGAGAAAATAACAGCATTTATTTCAAGGTTATACAAATTTTCTATAATTATACGAAAGATGTTTTTTTCTGTTCATTAAATACATCTGATTCATTATTAAATACATCTATTTAGTTATAAATATGCATTTGAATAACAAGTAATATTTGAGTAAAATTTATTGTTATATGATGACAATTGGCATCAATTATGATAAAGTATTGTTTAAGTTAAGGTAACAATCCGTTACCCGGTGTCCTTCGTCAGAAGGTCGGTACGCTTTGGATAGTATTAAAATCCTTAGCAATCTTGTTTTCAGAAATATACAGGTGTATATTTTATGCATTGATATAAGAACAATCAAGTGACTGAAAACATATATAATTAGGAAGTAAGCCAAGTTAACGGCGGAATGGAGTTTAGCATGAAGACAATATTACAGTTGATTACCGAGGAAGTAAAGCAAGTCTTTACGGAAAAAGGATATGAAGATAAATACGGTATGGTAACAATTTCAAATCGTCCGGATTTATGCCAGTATCAGTGCAATGGTGCTTTGGCAGCAGCAAAGCAATACAAAACAGCACCCATTAAAATAGCGCAGGAAATCGTGGATACTCTTGCATCTAGCAAGACCTTTAAGGAAATTACTGCTATTATGCCTGGATTTATTAATATATCCGTTAGTGATGAGTTTTTAACCAATTACTTAAATGAGATGGCGAGAGCAGAACAGTTTGGATTTGAAAAAGTTCAAAATCCGAAGAAAATATTAATCGATTACGGCGGTCCCAATATCGCGAAGCCTCTTCATGTAGGCCATATGCGTTCTGCTGTCATTGGTGAAAGTATTAAACGTCTTTTAAGATTTTGCGGAAATGAAGTGATCGGTGATGTTCATTTGGGTGACTGGGGCACACAGATGGGACTAATCATTGCTGAGCTTAGAAGACGTAAACCGGAGTTAGTTTATTTTGATGATACTTTCGAAGGAGAATATCCGAAAGAAGCGCCTTTTACTATTTCAGAATTAGAAGAGATATATCCTGCAGCTAGTGAATATTCCAAGGAGAACCCGGAGTTTAGAGAAGAAGCAAAGCAGATCACCTATTTATTGCAAAACGGACATAGAGGTTACCGCGCAATCTGGAATCACATGCTTGAGGTATCAGTTACGGATGTTAAGAGAATTTATGATATCTTAAACGTATCCTTTGAGCTTTGGAAGAAGGAGAGTGACGTACAGCCTTATATTCCTGAGATGGTACAATATCTAAAGGATAATAATTATACAAGAATTAGCGAAGGTGCTTTGGTCGTTGATGTAAAAGAGGAAACCGATACACGAGAAATTCCTCCTTGTATGATTTTGAAAACGGATGGAGCGTCCTTGTATAATACAACAGACCTGGCTACCATCGTAGAACGTATGAAGCTCTTTAACCCGGATCATATTATTTATGTCACAGACAAACGTCAGGAACTATATTTTGAGACCGTATTCCGTTGCGCTAAAAAAACAAAATTAGTGAATGAAAATACAGAACTTACCCATATTGGCTATGGTACCATGAATGGAAAAGACGGTAAGCCCTTCAAAACAAGAGAAGGTGGCGTTATGCGTCTGGATAACCTCATTAAGGGTGTAAATGAAGAGGTTTATCGTAAGATGATGGAAAACCGCAATATGGAGGAGGACGAAGCAAGAGAAATTGCTGCTCAGGTAGGTCTTGCAGCATTAAAATATGGTGATTTATCCAACCAAGTATCTAAGGATTATATCTTTGATATTGACCGTTTTACCTCCTTTGAAGGAGATACAGGTCCTTATATCCTTTATACCATCGTTCGTATTAAATCAATTCTTGCAAAGTTCAAAGAATTAAATAAAACACAACAAGAATCCGTAATATTGCCCGCAAATTCCCAATCAGAGCAAGCACTCATGTTAGAGATTACGAAATTTAGTGAAATGATTGCAGCAGCATATCAGGAAATGGCCCCTCATCGTATCTGTGCTTATATCTATGATCTTGCCAATGCATTTAACAGCTTCTATCATGATACAAAGATTATTTCAGAGGAGGATTTACAAAAACAGTCTTCCTGGATTGCGCTCATCACACTTGTTTCGGATATTCTGTTACAATGCATCGAGCTTCTTGGATTTGTGGCACCACAGAGAATGTAATAGTTTTATCTTTTATAACAGCCTTTTTAAGGTCCCAAAAGCGGGACCTGGAATTGGCTGTTTATATTAAGCAAAAGCCTATGAGGAAGAAGGAATGAAATGTACCGTTTAATATCAAAGCTTGTTATCTATAAAAATCTTGGTGAAGATAGTCTTTTATTTCAGCTGGCTAAGCTGATCAAAGAATTTGATAGCTTTTGCAATAGGGAAGAAACAGACATCTATGAGAAAGAAAGGATTATTTCTCAGATCTATAGCTTGATCAATCAACTGTTAGAGTTAGCGACGGATTATGGTTTCAATCAAAATCTTTGGCATAATTATTTGGCATATTTACTAGCAACAACAGAAAATCCCTTTAGTATTACTTGTGAAAAAGTAGGTGCTAAGGAGGGAACGGTAAATCAATTTGCCAAGAATGATTTTAAGATTTTTAAAGCACTATTTGACTATGATTTTCATAACATTGAAGAAGTGCTGGGTATTAACTGCTTCACAATTATCTCTAATTACAAAGCAATTGAGAAAAATAGTAGTCGCTACAATAAAAATGTTAGTGAAAAAGTACAAATGCTTAGTATGAATATTGCATCGGCTAAGGATGAAGATGAGATTTTTTATCATGTTACTGAATTTTACCGGGAGTATGGAGTAGGTGCTTTTGGACTGAACAAGGCCTTTCGTATTCGCAAGGAAAAAGGACAACCGGATATTTTCCCGATTACCAATACGCAGGATATCCTTTTATCCGATTTGGTGGGGTATGAGATTCAAAAGAAGAAACTAATTGATAATACAAGAGCCTTTGTGGAGGGGAAGAAGGCAAATAACGTTCTCCTCTTTGGAGATAGTGGCACCGGTAAATCAACTTCGGTAAAAGCAATCTTAAATGAATATTATAAAGATGGGCTTCGCATGATTGAAATATATAAGCATCAGTTTGAAGATCTGCAAGCGGTAATCGCACGGATTAAGAATCGAAATTACAAATTCATAATTTATATGGATGATCTTTCCTTTGAAGAATTTGAGATAGAGTATAAGTATTTGAAAGCGGTGATCGAGGGTGGACTTGAAACAAAGCCGGATAATGTTCTTATTTATGCCACTTCAAACCGTAGACATTTAATCAGAGAAACCTGGAGTGACAGGTCAGATATAGAGAGTACCGAAGAACTCCATCGCTCCGATACGATGCAGGAAAAGCTGTCTTTGGTAGCGCGTTTTGGTATAACGATTAATTACTCTGCGCCCGCCCCGAAGGAATTTATGGAGATCGTAAAAACACTTGCCAAACGGCAGGGAAATATAAAACTGAGTGAGGAAGAATTGTGTGCAAAAGCAAATGTATGGGAGTTAACCCATGGAGGATTGTCTGGTCGAACGGCACAACAATTTATTAACTTCCTATCAGGACAGACCGACTAGGTTATAAAACTGCATAGGCAGTAAAATGGAGGGTACAATGGATAAGTATAGAATTTTGGTTAAAGGAATCGTACAATATAAGGACAAGTTATTAACGGTATGCAAATGGTATGATGATCGTGTATCGGATCCATATCAATGGGGGTTTATTGATGGTGCAATTGAGTTTGGAGAAAATCCTGATAAAGCAGTACTACGCATAATCACGGAGCAAACCGGTTTGTCTGCTACAATCGATCGCATGCTATACTCTTGGTCTTTCATGACCGGTGATGTATTTAATATCGGTATTAGTTATTTGTGCCAGGTGGCTCTTGATGATGTCATTTTATCAGAAGACCTGGTGGATAGCCGATGGCTAAAAAAAGATGAACTGGAAGGTGTTATCGATAACAGAATCTTGGAGGATATCCAAAAAGCGGAACTATAAAATCGCAATCACATACTTTGAAACCATAAATGAGAAAGGAGATGTTTATGTTTACATTAATCAGGAATGGTTATATAGTGGATCCGGCAACTGATGTGGAAGGATTGTATGATATCTTAATACGGGATGATAAAATAGTCAGAGTTGAACAGAAGCTAGATTATGATAGTATTCTTGCTGAGGCAGAAAAAGAGAATGAGGAAGTAACGTTAATCGATGCAAAGGATAAGTATATTATGCCTGGATTTATCGATTTGCACGTCCATCTGAGAGAGCCTGGCTATGAATACAAAGAAACCATTGCTTCCGGCTCCAAGGCAGCAGCGGCGGGAGGCTTTACTACCATATGTGCAATGCCTAATACAAAGCCGGCAATGGATAATAAGGAAAGGCTAGAGTGGTTTCAACAACGGGTGAGAGAAACTGCTGTTGTGAATGTGCTACCTGTTGCGGCAATTACTCTATCTCAGGATGGCAACGAGCTGGTAGATATTTTAGAAGTAAAAGAAGCAGGGGCTGTTGCCTTAAGTGAAGATGGTAAGTCGGTTATGGATACTTCACTTTATGCGAAAGCCATGAAGGAAGCGGCAAAGAACAACCTGCCGATCTTTGCCCATTGTGAGGAAAAAAGTCTTGTAGGAAGCGGCGTAATCAATGCCGGTCATAAAGCAGAGGAGCTTCAGTTGCCTGGAATTAGTAATGCGGTTGAGGATATTATAACTGCTCGTGATATACTTCTGGCTAAGGAGGCTGATGCCAGACTCCATATCTGTCATTGTTCCACCAAAGATAGTGTAGCGATGATTGGTCTTGCTAAGAAGGAAGGACTAAAGGTTACAGGAGAAGTTTGCCCCCATCATTTTATTCTTACGGACGCGGATATCTTAAGCGATGACGCTGATTATAAAATGAATCCACCTCTTCGGAAGGTGGAAGATGTTGAAGCCATTAGGGAAGCTTTAAAGAAGGATATGATTGATGTAATCGCTACGGACCATGCGCCTCATTCAAAAGAGGAGAAGATGAAGTCATTTCGGGAGGCACCATTTGGTATCGTTGGTCTTGAGACCGCCTTTGCTTTGACTGTGAGTGAACTAGTTAAGAAAGGCTATCTTACCCTAAGGCAGCTGGTGGAAAAGATGAGTACGAATCCTGCAAAAATCCTTGAGATGGATAGGGGGACTCTAAGGGTAGGAGCGGTTGCTGATCTGGTAATTACAGATATAGAAGCAGAATATATTATTGATAAGAATGAGTTTTATTCACTAGGAAAGAATACACCTTTTCATGGAAGAAAGGTTACAGGGAGAATTGAATATACCCTGGTAGCAGGTAAGATCGTTTATCAAAGATAAAAATCGGAGGAAAAAGAACATGATAAATAAATTAGTAGAGAAAATAGAGCAGATGAGTGCTCCGATTGTTGTTGGACTTGATCCAATGCTAGATTTTATTCCACAACATATTTTAGAGAAAGCTTATGATGAAAAGGGTGAAAACTTAGACGGAGTTGCAGAAGCACTTTGGCAATATAACAAAGGAATTGTAGATGCAATCTATGATTTGATCCCTGCAGTAAAGCCACAGATTGCAATGTATGAGCAATTTGGAATTGAAGGAATGAAGGTCTTTAAAAAGACCGTTGATTACTGCAAAGAAAAAGGATTAATCGTAATCGGTGATATCAAACGTGGAGATATCGGTTCCACATCAGCAGCTTATGCAACGGGACATGTGGGAAAAGTAACCATAGGTGGAAAGACTTATCGTGGTTTTGATGAAGATTTTGTAACCCTAAATCCTTATATGGGTTCAGACTCCATCACACCTTTTCTTGATGTTTGCAAAGAGGAAAATAAGGGTATGTTCGTACTAGTAAAAACCTCCAACCCCTCCAGCGGTGATTTCCAAGATCAGCTTGTGGGCGAGAGACCACTTTATGAATTAGTCGGTAAAAAAGTTGCAGAATGGGGAGAACTCCATATGGGTGCTTCCTACAGCTATGTAGGTGCGGTTGTTGGCGCTACTTATCCTGAGATGGGTAAGATACTAAGAGAGTTAATGCCAAAAACCTATATCTTAGTACCAGGATATGG
>JAEWEO010000326.1 GCA_023389295.1 Bacillota bacterium | reverse complement strand
GCATTCATTTATCCATTCCTTTTCACTTAATGGAACATCCGCTAAGTTTGCATTATGATGAAGATTATCAAAAACCACAGGTATTTCAAGTTTCCTTCCAAGTTTTAAAACATCACTTATAGTGTAGGATCTATCATCATTCTCTAGTACAAGTCTTTGCTTTATGGAAGGTGAAAGTCTTTCGTAATTTTTTGCAAAACGCTCCATAGCACCAGCTTTGTCATTATAAATACCACCAACATGAAGAACAATCTTGCTCTCAGGCCCTGTCTGCAAACAATCAAGTACCCTTGTATGGTAAATAAGATCTAAAATAGCCCTGTCTACAATCTCTTCTTCCGGTGAATTTAATACCGTATATTGACCAGGATGCATGGATACCCTGATACCATATTTCTTTATTTTGAACCCAAGCTCTTCAAATTCCTGACGGAACAGTTCCCACCATTGCAGTTGATTTACAGGACTTGATCCAAAAGGAATTAAATCAGAACTAATTCGAAATAACCTTATGTTATTGGCATAGTTATATTCGAGCATCTGGTCAAGAGCTTTTAAATTACTACCGATCAGTTCATAAAGCTTCGTATCATTGGCATTACGCATAATACAATTCTTAAGTTGCGTTCCTTCTACTCCTAATGTCAAACAAGCATATCCTATTTTCATCGTCTGTTTCACTTCACTTTCCGTAATTTCTATTTTATAACCTTAACTTATATAGTTAACCTTTCGCCCCCATTATAAACATCAAGTTCTTATTGGTTTCTTCCATTTTCCTTTTAACAATGCTACGAAAAAATAGGTAAACTGTATGCTTAGTAGCATCAATTTACCTATAAACATAAAGCGTATCCTATTTTCTTCTATGATTCAGCCATCAGATTCTCATAGTCTTTCTGAAGGAAACGATGATAAACCGTATGCCCCTCATCAAACTTAATACAATACCGATAATCATCCATGGTATCTTGAGTAAAATAGATGACATAATCAAATTCATCGATCTCACTCTTCTCACAGCACACATGCTCGGAGAAAGAACGAAATACCTTAAGTAATTGTTCAAGTGTGCTATCATGCTTTCTTACCACTTGAATAAGAGCCTCTAAGAATGGATTATCAGGATAATTTTCATGCACATAGCTTGTTCCATCTGGAGGAATAGCAATGCAATAACGGTCTGCTTTGTGTGAAATTTGAATCGTTCCAAGCTTGTCCGAGGATCTTTTTGCAAATTCCGCTAAATACTGATCCATTAATTTTGAATCCGTAGTCTCTTCTTCAAGAATATTTGCTAGTGAACTCATGGGATAATACAGACGTATGGTTTCCTTTTCGTATCCAAGCTTTATTTGTTGTTCTTTTATAGTATCACAGATTACTTTTTCTAACTTTACATAATTCATATAAATACGACCTTTCCATTCATAGACTTTATTATAAGTTAAAATTTAAAAAATGTTAAGCCTTTTTTCAAGGAGCATAAAGTCTTGTAAATTACCGGCCATAGATAAATTATTGTCTTATGAACATATATTAAAAGGCGAAAAATGCCACGCCATCGGTTTCATAACTTTTGACCGGCACATCAAAGCCAAGCTCTACTGGCACACCCTCTACCATACCATTCATCATTTTATCAGCAGCAGCAGAAAGAAGGTTAACTATATCTACATTCACCGCTAGCTGATGATGTGAGGAATATACTATTTCAAAATCATGGAGAATACCTTGTAGCTTCTTCATACTGGCGCCATAAGCCTCAAAGTTACGTCCATTTCCAAACATGAATATATTGCCCGTCTGGATACTGTCTCCTCCAATTAAAAACCGTTTTTCCCTTTCTAACAGGGCAATACTACCCGGAGTATGACCAGGAATTAATATAATTTCAAAACGATAGTTCCCCAGGTCAATTATATCACCCTCCCATATTGCTTCCATTGGAAGTTGATTCGTTTTTTTACTTGCATAATAATCAAATTCACTTGGATGCATAAAGCGTCTCTCAAACTGGTCAGCACCGCCTACATGATCGCCATCTGCATGTGTGAATACCACCGTAATTGGAAGTCTGGTAATTGTCTCAATATATTCCTTAAGCTTCTGATTCCCCACTCCAGTATCAATTAATAGTGCTTCCCTTTCTCCAACGATAAGAAAACTTCGTACAAAACCCTGTTCAATGCTATAGAAATTATCTGCGATCTGATATGTAACCAACTCCGGCATATTCCTTCCCCTTTCTAAAAATACCTACCATTATTTTACTACTTAGTGGGAAATTTGCAAGGCGACCTAGTTTTTACTCGCTTTGTATATTTTTTATATCAAGATTAAAATATTGCTTCATTAATTCATTGAAGTTTTTATCATCTTCTACTTTCTTCTCAATAACCCTATCAAACTCTGTAATCTTTAAGTGATCATTGGTCAAGGTAATACGTCCTTCTTTTGTTGGTCTGGTGCAGAATTTCACCTGCACAAAAAAAGATTCCGGGAATGTGGAGGTAAAATAGTTTGCGACCACATAGTCCATCGGATAGCATTCTTCTAATGTGAAAGCATATAGACTCTTATATTCTTCATTAAATTTCTTTTGTAATATATATCCAAGTTTAATATCCTGAAGAATACGAAAGGAATGGGCAAACTGCTGCTGCTCGAAATTCTCCTGAAGTAATACCGGCGCTGTCATTCCATCGGTTCCAAATCCAACGTCCACTAGCCATCTCTTGCCTTCAAGCTCAACCATCAAGCAGTGATGTAGCTTTGCTAAAAAATTAATACCATCCATTGTTGCCCTTGCTAATAAGTCCGTTACCTTGAAACCGAGTTCTTTTAGTGCTGCTGATAATAATCCATTCATTTCAAAGCAATAACCACCTCGCCTGTCTAATACAAGTTTTTTGAAAATCGCCTCCCTATCCAGAAAAATAGGCTTATGATAGTATGCATCCAAATTTTCAAAAGGAATATGAAGCGCATGATTCACATGGATATTATATAAGGTGTCATAATTTACTTCGGTACTGCCTTCATACTTAATACGTTCAAAGTATTTCATAAGATCAAAATGTTCTTTCTGCATTATCGTTCCATCCTTTGTATTCGTTTTCTATTTTCTAAGTCTTGGTATTCTTTTACTTTAATTTTTTTATTGCTTTTCTTTCATTTTCTACTCAAGTTCTTTTCATTATATAAAATTACACCATATTTTTCTAGTAATTATTTATATATTTTTGCAAATTATTTTAATCTTTTTCCGTAATTAATTATTCCTTGATTAAAATAACAATAAATATATTAATAATTTACTGAAAAAGTTATTAACCTGATACTTGATGTACCATCCATAATATCTTTGCATTTAAAAAGAAACTCTCAACCGTGTACTGAGAGTTTCTTTTTAGTATAAGACACTTGCTATGGGCGAACGTCTTTGTTTTCTATTGGCATAAATCATTCAAAGTTTTAAAGGTATAGCCCATCTCCTCCCACTTTGATAGCAATTCATCTAAAATTTCCGAATTGGTTTTTGAGGTACTATGAAGAAGTACAATTGCACCAGGGTGAATTCTACCTAAGAGTTTTTTGAAGGCCTGATCTTTTGTAGGCTGTTTATCATTATACCAGTCCACATAAGCTAAGCTCCAAAAAAATGTTTTATATCCAAGTTCCTGTGCCATCTTCAAATTGCTTTCACTATATTTCCCTTGTGGAGGACGATAGTATTTCACCATCTCCTGTCCGGTTATGTCTTGATAACAAGACTCCAATTCCTCCAGCTCTTTACGAAAAGAATCAAGAGATGATATATTTGACATATTGGGATGGGAATAGGTATGATTTGCTACTGTATGTCCCTCAGCCACCATACGTTTCACCAGATCCGGGCTGGAGGTAATGTAATTTCCAACGAGGAAAAATGTTGCACTTACATTATGTTTTTTTAATGCATCTAATATTGCTGCAGTATAACCATTCTCATATCCGGCATCGAAGGTTAGATATATTACCTTTTCACTTGTATCTCCTATATAATAGGCATCAAACTCTTTTAGTTCATCTGCTGTTGAATTCGCTGTAGGTGGCTGTCCTTCTGTAGAGAAGCCAAGTCCCCAGTTTTCTCCTCCCGCTTCCTTAAGCACATCCTTTGTATGAGCATTTACTAGCATTGCAAGGCCCCCTCCAAGAAAATAGGAAACCGTAAATATAAAGACTATTACCATAAGCTTTTTTAATTTCGTAAGAATCATAATATACTCCACCATATATTTCTTAATTTAAATATATTTGCTAAAGTATTGTGACATTCCTTTTAACTTAAAACTATTTTAATCAGTACAAGTAAAGCTTGAACTTATAGTTGATAATTAGCGATTCTAGTCCTATCCTCTACTACTATATTCCAATCTTTTCATCCTTCTTCTGGTCAACTTAATTCAATATAATCAATTAAAATTGTCCCCTTCTCACAACCTAGCCAGATTGTTTGCTGTCCCTTAACTGTGTTTTTTATAACAGAACTATAGTTACCCTTACCATTTACCTTAAATCTTTTATTGGTAGTATCTATCATAGTACTTAGTATACCTTCTCCTTCTCCGCTGACAATTAGCTCTACCTCATCAAAATCCCAAGAGAATAGATAACCAACACGGTCGCCTTCAACTAATTGCACTAATAAGTTATCTTCCTCCTTCTGTTCTTCTCCTCCATACCTTCTGTAGTCAACGACTCCGGTTTTTCCATTTGCAAAGATGATGCTGACTGGGTCAGTTTCACGAAGTGTCGCACCTATCACCCTCTTGGACTGAATTTGGTAATCGTGATAGGCTTCTGCAGGTATTCTAAGTGGTTTCTGTCTTTTTAATGCATTTAACACCTTCTGATTTACTTTAAAATTTGTGATAGAGTGCAGGAAGGAGTTAAAAATATGAATAGCTCTCTCTTTGGATAACTCTGATTTTCCATCAATCCAATGAAGCAACTCCGGCCAACCCTCGGGACTAGCAAAGGTAATTGGTGAGTTCGTACACTCCATCTTCTTATAGCTCCAGAAGGACCAGCTGATGTTATGCTGTTCTAGTAATGGAAATAAGGTGGTGTACCAATCACAATTATTCTCCCCTCCCTCACCCATGAACAACGGCACATTGAGTCTGTTTGCGGTCTGAAGAAATACCTCCATGCTCTCTATGTCAGGATTGCTCCAATACTTATGAAATTGCAGCATTATATTATCCCCTGCTTCTTCCCTGGTAAAGCTGTCGAATACGGAGAAGTCCGTAGACCAATGTAGCCCCTCCAGGATAATCATATGCTTTGTATCAATCCTTCGTATCTCCTCTATCAGCCTCCGATACAAGGGCAACAGCATATCATTATATTGGCTAAAGAAATTTGGTAATGGCTCATTTAATAAATCATAGCCTGCAATTACAGGCTCATCCTTGTAACGCTTAGCAAACTCTGTCCAGAGGTAAACAAGCTCCTCTTCATATCGCTTCTCCATAAAAAGAGCCGGAAGATCTTCTTCGCTATCATCAATATTCTGTCCGGTCTGGCCACCTGGTGCCCCGTGCATATCAAGTATTACATAAATTTGATACTTTCTGCACCATTCAATTAAGGTGTCGATTCTTGATAAGCTATCCATATTCATGGTAAGCACCTGCTTCTCACTATGATACAGATGTCTGGCATTTAACGGAAGCCGGACTGAATTAAACCCTTCCTCTGCAATCAGTTCTATATCCTGTTCGGTAATATAACCATCCAGATAGCTCCTCCAGAAGTTGTCCGCATATTCTCTGCCACAAAGTGTTTCAATCATCTTCTCCATCCTGCGCGGACGGTCACATTTGGTATAAAGCTTCCACATATACCCTTCCGGTAAGAACCATCCTCCCAGGCCAAACCCTCTAAGCAGAATCTGTTTTTCACCGACATAGAGATCTTTCCCTACAGCCTTGATGAATTCCATCTTCATTACCCCCTTCTATCGTCCTTCTTTCTTTTGTGCTTCTTTCTTTTGTTCTTTCATTTGTTATTGCTTTCGTTCTTGCTTTTGTTCTAGCTTTCGTTCTAGTTTTCGTTCTAGCTTTCGTTCTTGCTTTCGTCCTAGCTTTCGTCCTAGCTTTCGTCCTAGCTTTCGTC
>JAEWEO010000246.1 GCA_023389295.1 Bacillota bacterium | reverse complement strand
TCATTGCTTCTTCTCTGGCAAATCCACGGCTCATCATATAGAATAGCTTTTCACTATCCATCTTACCCGCACTTGCGGCATGCTGCCCCTTTACATCGTCTTCCCCACATAATAGAAGAGGAATGGAATTGGATGTGACCTCTTTATCAAATAAGATAACGTATTCCTCTTCGCAACCTTCCGATCTACTTGCGCCGGTCTTAAAATCCAAGGTGCCGCGGAAGGTCTTAATTGCTTTATCCTTCAAGGCTCCCTTCGTCTGAATATTACTAATACTCCTTCTTCCTAAGTGGTTCATTTTATAATTCAAATCGATGAGGCGATCACCGTCACCAAAATATACGGAGTCGATGGTTGCTTCACTAGCTTCCTTGATATCACTACGAAAACTTGTCACGGAATGCTTGCCGCCCAACTCGATTTGGATGTAATTTACACTAGCATGGTCCTCCACATAAGCGTAATTGGAGTCAAAGTGATGGGAACTATCGTTCATACGCTGAATTTTTATTATGGTAACCTGGGAGCCTTCTTTTGCTACTACTTTCATAATGCCATTGTGATAAGCACTAGTAGTATCCGTAGTTGAATAATCAACAATTATTGTAATTTTAGCGTTAGCTTCTGCAACAATCAAATGATGATCAACTAAACTTGGATGGTCATGGTTCAAGGTATATTCTAGGTGAATCGGATCTTCAACTTTCCGACCCTTGGGAACGTGAACATAAATACCTGCATTATAAGCGGTTTCACATTCCTTTCGTAGTTCCTCATTCACTTCATAATCCTTTTGGCTTGGTACGGCCTCTAGTTTCTCTTTTATCAATGCTTCTATATTTTTAATATCTGCAATAGAATCTTTTCTGTTTTGAATGACGATATCATCCCCTAAGAGTTTAGTTTTTAGATAATCCGTGGAATAAGGGAAATCCTTATATTCGTAGGATAGATTTAATGATATATCATTCACTCTTAGCCACCGAAAGGTGATAACAGGAAGAGTATTCATTGCAGTTGTCTTGTTATTATTCAAAGTAAGTCCTCCTTATCCAATGCTTCCTTCCAGCTCCAAATTAATTAAATTGTTCATTTCAACTGCATATTCCAAAGGTAATTCCTTGGCAATGGGTTCAACGAAGCCTCGTACAATCATGGCTCTTGCCTCTGCTTCTGAGATACCGCGGCTCATGAGGTAGAAGATAGCGTCATCACTAATACGCCCGATTTTAGCTTCATGACCAATGTCAACTTCATCATTTAATAAGACAATTGCCGGAACCGTATCGGAACGGGACCTGCTGTCCAACATAAGAGATTCACAGGATATCGTTGATTTTGCATGATGAGCCTTTGGGGTTACCTTTAATGCACCACGATAAATAGCAGTTCCACCACCTTTAGAGATGGATTTTGAGTTAATAACCGAAGTAGTGTAGGGAGCAGCATGGATTACTTTTGTTCCGGTATCCAGATGCTGACCGTGTCCGGCAAAGGTAACGCCGGTAAACTCGGATCTTGCCCGTTCACCCTTTAGAATACTCATTGGGTAGAGCATGGATACCTTAGAACCAAAGGACCCGGATACCCATTCAATAATTCCATCCTTTTCTACAACACATCGCTTGGTATTTAAATTAAACATATTCTTGGACCAGTTCTCGATGGTGCTGTAGCGGAGTCTTGCATTTTCCTTTACAAAGAGCTCCACACATCCGGCATGAAGATTGTTTACGGAATATTTTGGTGCCGAGCAACCTTCTATAAAGTGTACGGAAGCTCCCTTTTCTACGACAATTAGCGTATGTTCAAATTGTCCGGCACCCGGTGCATTGAGTCGAAAATAAGATTGTAAAGGGAAATCAACATGAACACCCTCCGGAACATAAACAAAAGATCCGCCGGACCATACTGCTCCGTGTAATGCGGCAAACTTATGATCATTTGGAGGAATGAGAGTCATAAAATATTTCTTTACGATATCCTCGTGTTCCTTTAGAGCACTTTCAATATCAGTATAAATAACACCTTGCTTTATCAGGTTTTCTTTTACGTTATGATAAACTACCTCGGAGTCATACTGAGCTCCAACACCGGCTAGAGAGGTTTGTTCAGCTTTTGGAATACCAAGGCGATCAAAGGTATTTTTGATTTCCTCGGGAACCTCATCCCAACTATTTGTCATATCTATTTTTGGTCTTACATAAGTGATGATGTTATCGATATCTAGTTCTGATAAGTCCGGGCCCCATGGGGGGATTTCCATATTATTATATTGTTGTAATGATTTTAAACGAAACTCTGTCATCCAGGCAGGTTCCTTTTTTTGCTTAGAAATCTCTAGGATGATATCGGGAGTTAGACCGCTATCTGTTTTATAACTATAGTTAAATTCGTCTTTGATATCATATAGACCACGTTCCAGGTCGTCTACCTGTGTTTTATTTATTGTTTTTTCCACCTAGATCACATCCTTTATTTTAGGTTTTTGAAGGAATCATAGCCTTCCGTTACTATTTTATTTACTAATTCATAAGTACCACTTTGTATGATTTTACCGTCGATTAAGACGTGTACAAAATCAGGTTTTATATATTCCAAGATATTTTTATGATGAGTAATAATAATTGCGGAGCGCTCCGCGGACATATATTGCTTTACTCCTGAAGCGACAGTTCGAATGGCATCAATATCGAGACCGGAATCTGTTTCATCTAAGATGGCAAGCTTAGGTTCTAACATTAATAACTGTAGAATTTCACTTTTCTTTTTCTCACCACCGGAAAAGCCTTCATTTAGAAAACGGGAAGCGTATTCCTCCTTCATATCCAGCATCTTCATTGTCTCTTTAAGCTTTTTTCTAAAAGCTACTAGCTTGATTGGCTGATTGGTAAGAGCTGATTTTGAAGAGCGAAGAAAGTTCTCTACTGTAATACCGGGGATCTCTTCTGGGTACTGAAAGGATAAAAACATTCCAAGTTTAGCTCGATCGTTTACCTTACTCTCTTTAATGGAAGCACCTTCAAATTCAATATCTCCTTCTAAAATTTCATATTTGGGATGGCCCATTAAAATATTTGCCAAGGTAGATTTACCGGCACCATTGGGTCCCATAATTACATGTACTTCGCCCATACCAACGTTTAGGTTCAAGCCTTTTAAAATTGTAGTTTCGCCCACACTAGCGTATAGATTATTTATTTTTAACATCTCTACTGACATATGCATGATCTCCTTATAGGTTTCTTTATATTAATTAATCCATAATTGGAATTTAACTTCATTTTAGATGATATGAAATTTAAAAAATGTGATTCAAATCATATTTTTCAGAAAATAGTAATCATTCCTAGAATTATTTATAAATTACTCTATAGAAATGAGATTTCGAACGAATGTATAACGAATGTATAACGAATGTATAAGTTGTTAAGCACATAATTGCAAATATGAGCACAAATTTGCAATACTTTGATATGCTATTTTATTATAATGAATGTGATAGGTATCTAATGATAAGAAACTTAACAAGGGAAAGAGGAGATAGAGGTTATGAAAAGAGCGAAAAAGCAATATCCGTTGGATGCAAAAACTACATTTGGTTTATCAACCATGCGCTGGACCGTTGTAGCGGCACAATCTCTTATGACAAGTGCCTTCATGCTGTATCTAACAGATTATTCCGGTCTTGGATCTATAGCAGCTACAGTTGGCACGATATTATTATTGGTAGGAAGATTCTTCGATGCAATTGATGACCCGTTGCAGGGATGGATTATGGACAGCTCTCCAAAAACTAAAATAGGGAAATTTAAACCATTTATGTTAGGCGGAATTGTAATTTGTACCATAGCGATTATTATGTTATTTAATTTACCTAATTTTGAAACATTAACTGGTAAAATTATCTGGCTGTCACTTGCTTATTTATTGTATGAGATAGGATACTCCTTTCAACCTGCGGCACCTATCATATATTCACTTTCTTCGGATCCGAAAATCAGGGAAAAAGTACTTATTACCCCGAGAATTATTGAGCAATTTATTGCAATCCCCTTTTCTTTCTTTTTAAGCCTAGCTGTTGTTATGGGTAATGCTACGGGCAACATGAAGACAGGAATGGGACTTCTCGCCATAATCTTTGTACTTCCATTAGGGATAACCTCTTTTATAGGAACCTTATGTGTTAAAGAGGGTCCTGTTGTTGAGCAAAAAGGGAAGATTGGATGGAAGGATATTGTTAAAATGTTCCAGTTGAACAAACCTCTATGGATATCATTTTTATCCGGTATCTTTGGAGGATGTGTATTTACTTTTATTATGGCTTCCACCAGCTACTACATTAAGTGGGCCTTTGGTCCGGAGCTATTTGGTACAACAGCAGCAATCTGGGGTTCTCTCATCTTGTTTGGAATTGTTTTAGGAACCGTCATTGCTCCTAAGTTATTAAAGAAGTTTGAGCCATGGAAAGGTAGTGTTATCTGTAATCTTGTTATGGCAATACCTCTGGCAATCTTGTACTTTTTATCACTTTTTAATATTAATAATATTGTTATATTTTTTGCTCTTATGTTTATCGCCCTTATCGCCGCAGGAATGAGTTATATTCCTGGTAGTGTTCTTAATATGGAAACGATGGACTATTCACTTTATAAAACAGGAAAAGGAATGGAAGCACTCATACAATCGGCGAGAAACTTTTTGGAGAAAGCACAATCTGCTATTGCAAGCACGGCAACCGGTGCAGTATTAATTGCAGTAGGTTATATCATTAATGATACCGGTGAATATGTCGGTTCGGCACCGGTTGAGTCTCTGTTGTCCGGAATGCTGTTAGTCAGTTGTTTTGTTCCAACGATTTTATCTTTGATCTCTGCCGGTATTCTGTTCTTTTTCTATCCGTTAAAGGGGAAAGTAAGAGATGAAATGTATCGTACATTAAAGCAGCGAAGAGAGGAAAAGGCTAGCTAAGTCTTAATTTATTAATAAAGACAGGGTATGAATTTATAACATATGGTGCTATAATATGTAATAACTTGAAGGTGTGGCAGAAATTATCTTAGTATAAAGACTTTAAATAACAAACACAGGAGGATGTTTATGTTAAGAGTGACCATATGGAATGAGAATATTCATGATCGAGAGGAAGAAGTAAAGTCCGTTTATCCGCTGGGAATCCATGGTACAATCGCAGCTTATTTAGGGAAAAATGGTGATATGGAAATAACAACGGCTACCCTTGATCAACCGGAATGTGGACTGACGGACGAAGTCCTAGATAATACGGATGTACTATTTTGGTGGGGGCATATGGCACATGACAAGGTTCCAGATGAAATAGCCAAGAAGGTAGTAGAAAGAGTTTTACTTGGAATGGGACTGGTAGTAATGCATTCCGGTCATTACTCCAAACCCTTTACTAAACTTATGGGAACTTCCTGTTCACTACGCTGGAGAGATGGAGCTTATGAAAGAATCTGGTGCATGAATCCGGGACATCCCATTACAGAAGGTGTTCCCGCCTCCTTTGATCTGGAGGTAGAGGAAATGTATGGAGAATTTTTTGACATTCCAAAGCCCGATGAATTGGTATTCGGAGGATGGTTTGATTCCGGAGAAATATTCCGTTCCGGGTGCTGTTGGTACCGTGGTGCAGGAAAGATATTTTATTTTCAACCCGGACATGAGACAAACAAGTCCTTCCATAATCCTCATGTATTAAAAATACTGGAAAACGCAGCAAGATGGGCAGCTCCTGTTCGAAGAAGATCAACCCTTGCATGTTTTCATTCAGAAGAAACTACCAATGAGATTGTAAAAAATCATAAGGACTTAGAGCAATATTAAGTTTCACAGAGATAACTATTCTTTTGGTATCCATAAGATTCTTTAAACAAAAAGTAGGCATCCATTCACAATACTGTGTGTGGATGTCTACTTTTATGCATAAGAGACCGACAGATACCGCTTATTAAGCTGGTTGATCACTTCATTTAGCAGGAATATCAAGGAACTTCATCATCTTGATAGCTCGGTCATTGTATTCAATTTATTTATCCCTATATAAACTGCGTAACAGCTTGATTTCTTCTCCATAACCCTCAAGTTCATTCGGTGTCTCTAGGAAGAAGGGAAGATCACGAAGGAGAGGATGATTGATGATTTTCTCCATAGTTTGGATACCAATAGTACCATGGTCAATCTTTTCATGACGATCCTTGTGGCTGGCAAAAGGGTTCTTGCTGTCATTTAGATGTATTGCCTTTAAGCGATCTAGGCCGATGACTTGATCAAATTCAGTCAAAACGCCCTCCAAATCCCCAACAATATCATAACCGGCATCATAAATATGGCAGGTGTCTAAGCATACACCCATTTTCTCGGACAAG
This sequence comes from Bacillota bacterium, assembly GCA_023389295.1. Taxonomy (GTDB): domain Bacteria; phylum Bacillota; class Clostridia; order Lachnospirales; family Lachnospiraceae; genus Mobilitalea. The sequence continues at coordinate 7,513 of JAEWEO010000246.1, read as the reverse complement.
ATTACACCATCAAGGATCTGTCTAATTTCTTCAAAAGTTTTTCCTACTTCGGTTCCTTTCCCGGACATAGTTTCTAGTAGTACAGTAGTAGTCTGCTCTGTGAATAAGAGATCATTAAGTAAAGTAGTAATCTGTTCAATTCCTGTCTCAACTCCCTGTCCTACATGACTTCCCGGATGGAAATTGTAGAGGCTGTTTGGAAGATATTCCATTCGTTGCAGGTCATCCTTCATAACCATGGCAGCAAATTCTCGTGTTTTTGAATCTGCAGAGCAGGCATTGAGCGTATAGGGAGCATGAGCCAATATAACAGCAAAGTTATGCTCCTCCATTAATTCACGTAATGCGAGTGCGTCCTTGGGATCAATTTTCTTTGCTTTACTTCCTCGGGGATTACGTGTAAAAAATTGAAAGGTATTCGCATTTATTTTAAGTGCATCCTTCCCCATAGCGTAAAAGCCCTTTGAGGAAGATAGATGACATCCGATTTTTAGCATAGATTGTTCCTCCTTTTTTCAATATTAGTTTTTAGGATTCGAATGGCAAAGCCGTTCATGTTAATATATCTATTCTGTACGAATCGCTTGATTACGATACTGTTCCGGAGTGATACCAGTCATCTTTTTAAAGACGCGGAAGAAATATTTCTCATTACTGTATCCAACTGCTTTTGATATCTGGTAATTTTTTTTGTCTGAGGTACTAAGTAGTTCCTTGGCCTTACCAATTCTTATGTTGTTTACATAATCATTGAAATTTTGCTTTGTTTTTTCTTTAAATAAATGGCTGCAGTAACTGCGATTCATATAAAATAGTGAGGAGAGGAATTCAATCGTTAAATCATTCCTGTAATTTCTCTGTACATAAACTTTCATTTTTTCGATGGTATCATCAATTGCATAGACGCTCTTTGGCTTGATTGCCTCCGATAGGTTCTGTAGGAATCGGGTAAAGTAATCCTGTAATTCTGCTATGCTGAACATGCTGTTTAAAGCATTTTGCATACTCGTGGAAGTAGAGGACACATGAATCTGATCATAATATTCTTTCATGATTAATTTCAGATGCTCCGAAACAGACAAGAAATAATTTTTGACATCAGCAAGGGTTATGGTCGGTGAAGATTTGCAGTAATGAAATAAATCATTTAATAATTCCGGTATTTTATCCGTCATACCTGCTTCAATACGGAAAATCAACTCTTCATTTTTATCCCAGTTAATTGGATGGGGGATAGTACGAACTTCATCATAGTAAAAATAATGATTCACATCTGTTAATTTCATGGAGTTCATAGCATCAACGGTTTCTAAAAAGGCAGTACGAAGCATGAGTAGCTCCTTGTGAAGCTTACTGACACCAAAGGTTACCGTTATATGCTCACTACAAAGGCGATCACCTAACTGCTCAATGATTAATTTTGAATAGTCAACGGGTTTTAAGGCTGATTTTTCCGGAAGAAACAGTACAAAGATACCAAGATAGCTATTATATACTTGAAGGTAAAGAGCTAAATCACTTAGTCCGATCTCATCCAGATAATCTTGTAGTAGAGTCTCAGATAGTACATCCGTTGAATGAAGGGTAATCATAAATAAATTATACATTTCCATGATATAATGGAGTCGCTTTGAAGTAATTTCTGTCATCTCATTATGATAACCCAAAATAAGATTTTTCAGCATTTGAATATCATTAACATACCGGACTTCCTCAATTTCAGCCTCGTTGAATATAATTTGCTTTTGCAAGGAGGTGTTGTCTTCAATTAACTGAATCGATTTCATGACGGAGCTTTGGATATCCTCTTTACTAAAGGGTTTTAGAATATAGTCAACTGCTGAGGAGGTTATGGCTTGTCTCATATAGGTATAATCATTATAACCGCTGATCACAATCACATGTATTTGAGGATATGATTTTGAGAGGATAGAGAGAAACTCGACTCCATCCAGAACAGGCATATTCATATCTGTAATGATAATATCTGGTTTTAGTTCTTCAATTAAATACAAGGCTTCCTTTCCATTGGAAGCTTCGCCGACACATTTTACAGTATCTTTAAGAGAATCTAATTTTTTGATGGTTCCTTTGCGTATAAGAGTTTCATCGTCTACTACGATATAGCTATACATGATTTAGTCCTCCTGGTGTATAATTGGTAGCATAATCGTTACTCTAGTTCCGATATTTTCTTCACTATGAATGGATAATCCGTATCCAAGCCCATAGTAAAGAATAATACGGGAATGTATATTCTTTAATCCGATACTTTGGCTTTTGCGATGCCCCAGTTCAGTAAATTTTGCTTCCTCATTAAGTAAATCTTGCAGATTCTTTAACTGAAGCTTAGTCATGCCGGTACCATTATCGGAAACCTCTATAAATATAGTATTTTCCTTGGTATAGGCTTTAATTGTTATGGTGTTACCTTTGTGACAATACTGCAGTCCATGATAGAGTGCATTTTCAACTAAGGGTTGTAAGATGAGTTTTAGTATTTTATAATCATGTAGTTTCGTCGGTATATCGATGACCAAATCAAACTTATTATCAAAGCGAATTCTCTGTATTGTTACATAATCCTTAACATGATTTAATTCGTCCATAACGGTTACTAATTCACTTTTTGTTTTAATACTATAACGAAACATATTACCAAGTGCCATTGTCATAGTGGAAATCATCTCAACACCCTCAATTTCTGCGATACTATTGATTGATTCCAGCGTGTTATATAGAAAATGTGAGTCGATCTGAGCTTCTAAAGATCTCATCTGTGCATCTAGGGCAATCAGTTTATTCTCATATTCTGTTTTGATATAAAGTGCCTGACGTTCCACCATAGTATTGTATTCGTTGTACATAATACCAACTTCGTCTGTTCTATTCAGGTAAGCAGTATTATCAATTAATTTATACTGTTCTTTGTTTGCCATTTCTTTGCTTAAATAGGTTAATGGCTTCGTAAGAGTATATGAGAGCAGTATGGATAAAAATATAGTAAGGAAGGCACAGAGTAAGCCGATGATGATAATTAATATCTGAGTGATACTAAATTCCGAATATAGGATCGAATAGTCCAAGAGACAGGTCAAAGTTAGGTTACCGTTTAAATTATCACTATAAAATAATTTATTCTCCTCATTGATCCTGGTACTAAAATCGGTAATATTACTGTATAAAATGTCTCCATATTCATTTTCAATTGTTAGTACAGCACTTCTTGGTAAGGTATTAATACTGTCTAAATCAAATATATCGGCTGAACAGTCAATCAGTAGGACGCCCAAGAATTCTTTCGAGTAAACATCATACATAGCTTTTGAGATTAAGATGGAAGGTTTTGCATTCAAAATAAAGTCCTTTGTTGATATCTCACTAATGTAGGTAGCGCCTTCCTTCTTCAAGGTCTCGATATACCAGCTATCGTTGATTGGGTTATAGTCCGTTTTTATCTCATTAAACTTATCGCTATTTCCTAGTACCTCACCGCTGGGAGTAAAAATAAAGATACCATTGATGAAATCATAATAGTAGAGAAAATTATCGATGGTAAATTTTATTTTATTATTACTTTGAAATAAATCATAAGAGGAGTAACTACCATCATTTTTCGTATATTTTTTTAATTGCTCAACAACAGAATCCTCGCTGTCAGAGTAGAACTGAAAGGTTCCGGAGATTCGTTCTAAATCACGTAGTATATCATTCGTTTTATTTACTGATTTCTCAAAGATGGATTCTGCTACCTGAGTAGTCTGCTGCTTCACCAGACTGGTATAGCGGTTATAAGTAAACAAAGTTATTAAAAGAATTGGTACACTAGATATTAATAAAAATATGATTAAGTATTTCTGCTTTAGCTTCATATGATATTCCTTTATGTAAAATGTATACCTAAGGGTGGGTTTATTATGGGTCATCCAACAAAAGTATACTATAAATCCGAACAAAAGTATACTGTTTCTATGCTAAAATGAACTTACAACAAGAAAGAATTAAATTAAGGGAGGAAAAATTGATGAAATTAAAAAAATTATTTGCTTTACTGTTAGTTTCAATTATGCTGGTCGGTACACTTTCCGGCTGCTCCGGTAGGAAGGTAGATGGTGATAAAAATGATCAACCTTCGACCAGTAATGACGGACAGGTGACTGAGGAAGAAATTACCATTACAATGATGTATTCCGGTGTCGCTGCAGAAAATGACTTCGAGACAGAAGTATTGCCAAAATTAGTGAAGAAGGCATTTCCTAACATCACTTTAGAAGTGACAAAATTACCTGATGATCAGTATTACACAGCGTTAAAGACGAAATTAGCTTCAGGTGAAGCACCGGATATCTTCCTTGTACAGCCCATGTATGCAGGCGCTAACTCCGTTTTCGCTCTAGCAGAAGCAGGATATCTGGAGCCGATCACAGATCTTAAGGTTATGGATTTAGTTGGCGTAGGTGCAGAGTCCTTTACTTATAACGATAATGTATATGCTATTCCAAGTGGTGTAACGATGTTAGGAACCTATTACAACAAAGATGTGTTTGAAGCAAACGGTCTTACCGTTCCGACAAACTGGGATGAATTCTTAAATGTATGTGAAACCTTGAAAAATGCAGGAATTCAACCTATCGTTATGGGTGACAAAGATATGTATGTTATGCAGTTTGGTTTATATCAGATTGCAGCTAGCCAGGTATATCCCCAAAACCCTGAGTTTGATACACAGTTAAGAACTGGTGAAACCAAATTCACAGACAAAGAAACTTGGGATAAGGTACTAGAGATGTATGCTACCTTATATGAAAATGGTTATATCCAGACCTCTTCCTTAGGACTTGGTGCTACACAGGCTATCCAGAAATTTATTGATGGAGAAGCAGCAATGACCTTTGACGGTTCCTTCAATGCACCTGCTATTTTAGCACAGGGTGGTGCTGATTTTGAAAGAGGATACTTTCCATTACCCGGAAATGATGCTGGAGAAGATATCTATGCTTCAATCGCACTAGGTGCAGGTCCTGCAATTTTCTCTAAATCAAAATACATTGATGAATGCAAAGCAATTTTGGAACTTTGGTTTGATGGAGAATCTGATATTTACAAAGCTTATGTAGATAGTGGAAAAGTAGTTGTAACCTATGGCTATGGAGTAGATGAAGTGAATCCTTTGTTCCAACCATTTCTTGATCTTTACAATCAGGGAAAATCCTACTACTGGTGTAATCAAGGCTGGCCTGCAGGTGTTGAAACTGAAATGGAAGCGTTGCTTGGCGAATTAATTGGTGGACAAGGAACTACAGTAGAAGACATAACAAAAGGCATGCAGCTGAAATTTGAAGAGTTGTACACCAAATAGAAATTGAGCTTTATTTGAATAGGATTGGAGTGTCAAAAGGTCCCCTAAATTATTCTCTTCGTCAAATTGCACAATAAAGTTCTCGACCAAGTGATACAGCAGCTCCTTCACTAGCAACACGCTCTCGCTTGGATGAAGTATGTAATGGTACATAAGGTCCTAAGCTTATGTGCAATTTGACGATGCTAAATTCAAAGTTGACCTTTTGACACCCTAATCTTGAATAGGTGATTGCGAAACTCGTAAACTTTAGGCATTTAATTCGCAATCACCTAATTTAATTAAAGCTTGAAAGGAGTTTTATTGTGAAGAAGAAAAAGAAAAAGAATGGTAATCCTATGTCATTAGTGTTTCCGGTAAGACTATATGCATTTATTCTCCCCGCACTAATCTTATTTTTAGTATTTTGGATTACACCTGTTTTACAATTATTCTATTATAGTGTTACAAACTTTAATGGTGTTAATTATAATTATGATTTTGTTGGATTAAAGAACTACGCTACAATTTTTAAAGATGGAACTTTACTCAATTCGACTAAAAATACATTAATTTATACTGTAATCATTGTGGTTGTCGGTAATTTGCTTGGCCTTGTAATGGCAATGGCATTGAATTTGAAAATTAAAGGTAAAACTTTTTATAGAACATCTGCATTTATTCCTGCACTTTTTAGTGCAATTGTTGTTGGATTTATATGGTCCTATGTCTATATGCCGGAGAGCGGTTTAATAGCAAATTTTATAGAGTTAATCGGTCTGGATGGATCGAAAGTCAATATATTAGGCAATTTTAAGCAGGCGCTTTATGGTATCAGTCTTGTTGAGATATGGAAGGGCTTTGGTACAACGATGATAATTTATCTTGCCGGATTGCAAACAGTGGATGAATCCTTACTAGAAGCAGGACGAATTGATGGTTGTACGGAAGGTAAGCTCATAACTAAGGTTAAATTGCCCTTAATCTCTTCCACCATAACCATTAATGTAATTCTGAGTGTTATTTCAGGCTTAAAAGCCTTTGACTATGCTTTTATTATGACAAATGGCGGACCCGGTAAATCAACCAATACGCTTATGTATAGCATATATAAATATGCATTTACAGATCAGATGATGGGTAAAGCAAGTGCATTTTCTGTTGTCTCATTCTTTGTAATAATTACAATAACAATATTTATGCTTATCTTTATGAACAAAAGGGAGGTAGAACTGTAATGGCAAAAACAAAAAAGATACAAGAACAAACTTTGAAGCTTAAGCCAAGTACCATCCTGATTTACCTCGGTTTGACTATATTTTGCATGATAGCGATCTATCCGTTAATAATTGTAGTTTCAAGCGCCTTTCGAACTCCCGGCAATATGTTGTCACCTCTTATTCTGTTTAATGAATTTACCCTAGAGAGTTATAAAATTGCATTCAGTAAAATGAACTTCCCGAATGCATTGATGAACAGTATTTTAACAACGGGTGGTTCCGTTATTTTTATAGTTTTATTTGCAACAACGGCTGCATATCCGATTTCTAGAATTAAATCAAAGGTGAGTAAATTTTTATATTATTTCTTTATTGCAGGGTTAATCATACCCTCTCAAATGGTAATTGTACCGATTGCTCAAATGTTTGGTAATTTGAATATTCCAAATACAAGATTTACACCTATGATCATGTTTATTACCTGTAGTTTACCGTTTTCCGTTTTCTTATACGCAGGATTTGTGAAAAGTGTACCGGTTGAGGTGGAAGAAGCTGCCTACCTTGATGGAGCAAATTTGATTACAAGGTACTCAAGAATAGTATTTCCTCTCTTAAAACCGGCTACGGTATCCGTCATCATTACACAGGGACTCTGGATTTGGAATGACTATTTCTACCCTATGGTATTTGTTTCAAAATCGCAGCAGTATTCTCTACCGGTTGCGATGCTGCAGTTCTTGGGTGATAAGGAAAATCCGGCGCAATGGAATGTATTGTTTGCAGCGTGTGTATTATGTGCACTGCCATTAGTTCTTATGTTCTCCGTACTGCAAAAACAGTTTATTAACGGTATTGCAGCAGGAGCAGTAAAAGGTTAAGTGCGCCTAGAAAAGGGCGGATAATTTAACGGGTGGAAACCCCGTACGGCAAGGTCCAGCAAACCACCGTTAGCGAG
>JAEWEO010000207.1 GCA_023389295.1 Bacillota bacterium | reverse complement strand
AATATAAAAGAAAGAAAAATAATAGAAGTAACGTAGCATATGATGTTTATGATAGACGAAAGGCGGGTTTAAATATGTACCGTGATAATACAAAAGTAATACAAATTGGTGACCGTGTCATTGGAGGAGGTAACCCAATTTTAATTCAATCCATGACAAATACAAGAACAGAGGATGTAAAAGCAACCATCGAACAAATTCATAGATTAACCGACGCAGGTTGTGATATCGTTCGTTGTACCGTGCCAAGCCAGGAGGCAGCAAGCGCGTTAAGTGAAATAAAGAAGAACATTCAGATTCCCTTGGTGGCGGATATTCATTTTGATTATCGCCTTGCGATTGCTGCCATGGAACAGGGTGCGGACAAAATCAGAATTAACCCCGGTAATATTGGAAATGAAGAGAAGCTTAGAGCTGTAGTATCTGTGGCAAAAGAAAGAAAGATACCCATACGTGTGGGTGTAAATAGTGGTTCCTTAGAGAAAGAAATTATTGCCAAATATGGCAGGGTTACAGCAGAAGGACTTGTAGAAAGCGCTCTTGATAAGGCAAAGAGAATTGAAGATATGGATTATGATCAGATTGTAATCAGCATCAAATCCTCAGATGTACTTATGTGTATTAAGGCACATGAGCTGATTGCACCTTTGACAAAATATCCCCTCCATGTAGGAATCACAGAGGCAGGAACGGTTCATGCCGGTAATATTAAGTCGGCCTTGGGACTTGGTATTATACTAAATCAAGGAATAGGTGATACCATTCGTGTATCCTTAACCGGAGATCCGGTTGAGGAGATCAAGTCTGCTAAAATAATATTAAAAACTCTAGGACTACGTAGGGGTGGAGTCGAAGTTGTGTCCTGTCCAACCTGTGGCAGAACTCAGATTGATTTGATTAAACTTGCTACGGATGTAGAAGAAATGGTTTCTGATTTGGATCTTGATATTAAGGTGGCCGTTATGGGATGTGCGGTCAATGGCCCAGGAGAGGCGAAAGAGGCGGATATTGGTATCGCAGGTGGAAGAGGAGAAGGACTTTTGATTAAAAAAGGAGAAATCGTACGTAAGGTGCCAGAAGATCAACTCTTAGCGATACTTAAGGAAGAATTACTGAACTGGAAAAAATAGAACCCTAAGAAAGGGAGTTAGAACATGTTATTTTTTGATGCATTTGAAAAAATAAATGTCGATCAGGATTTACGGAACCTCTACTCTGAGGTGGACGTAGTTAAGGTGGTTTCTTCGAAGCAGAATAAAAAACTTTATGTATGTGTTCGAAGTCCACGTCTGATTGACCGGACCAATATAAAAAAGATGGAAGATCTGCTGAATCGGCAGCTCTTTTTACATACAGGTAACAAAGCTGTCATAAGACCTCAGTTTGAACTGTCTGCACAGTATACACTTATTAATCTTTATCCAATTTATAAGGACAGTATTCTGGAGGAAATAAAAGAGTCAAGTGTAGTGACCTATCATATCTTAAATGATGCAGAGATCACAATAGAAGATATGAATTTCAATATAAAGGTTACGGATAGTTGTGTTATAAAAGACAAAATGATGAAGGTTAAGGATTATCTGGAAACCTTATTTCAGGAGCGTTTTAATTATACGGTTCATGTTCATATTGATTATATAGCACCGGAGGACAATCTGCTAGAAGATCAGGAACAAGAATATCGTAAGCAGATGCTTCGCATGTCACAAAAAGAAGCAATCGAGGAGGGGTATGTATCAGGGGATTCGAACTCTGTGGCAACGGAGGTAGTAAATCCTTCTATGAGTAATCAATCCATGGATCAAAGAACTTCATCAAATGGAAATGGCATGACGAGTCAAGGAAATGTGCTGGAAGCAGCAGCGGTGCCTGCGAAAGCGGAAGCACCAAAGGCAGAAGCACCAAAAACCTATGGCGGTTTTTCCGGTGGAAAAAGTGCTTATGAAAAGGGAAAAGGTAGTTATCGTAAGCTTCCTACGGATCCTTCTGTGGTATATGGTAGAAACTTTGAAGGCGGTTCTATGCCAATCTGTGATATTATTGGTGAGATTGGTGAAGTCGTAATTCGAGGAAAATTAATTAAGCCCGAAACTAGAACCATCGGCAATGATAAAAGTCTTATTACCTTTATTCTAACTGACTTTACAGATTCCATTAAAATAAAATTATATTCAAAAAACATAGAAGTTGATGAAATAACCTCTGTTCTAAAACCGGGTAATTTCTTTTTGCTAAAGGGTATTGCACAGATGGATACTTATGAAAGAGACATTACTATAAGTTCTGTTGTGGGAATTAAGACCATTAGTGACTTTACAGCATCAAGATCCGATCAATCTCAGAAGAAAAGAGTGGAGCTTCATGCACATACCATGATGAGTGACATGGACTCTGTAGTTGATGTCAAAAAATTAATTAAGAGAGCTTTTAGTTGGGGACATTCTGCCGTGGCTATCACAGATCATGGAGTCGTTCAGTCCTTTCCGGAAGCAAATCATGCATTAAATCCTAAGGATTATAAGGATGAAGCGGAGCAAAAGAGAGCGAAGGAATTTAAAATCATCTATGGTATGGAAGCTTATCTGGTGGATGATATCAAAGAAGTGGTCACTAATGCAAAGGAACAGAGGTTGGAAGACCCATTTGTTGTCTTTGATATTGAGACGACAGGTTTTAGCGCAAACAACGATAAGATTATTGAAATTGGTGCGGTAAAGGTTGTGAATGGTCAGATTACGGATAACTATAGTACCTTTGTTGATCCAGAGGTACCAATTCCCTATGAGATAGAGCAATTGACTTCCATAAGTGATGCAATGGTGATAGGTTCACCAAAAATTGAAGAAGTACTGCCGGAGTTCTTAGCCTTTTGTGAAGGCTGTACTTTAGTAGCTCATAATGCTTCCTTCGACGTAGGATTTATTGAAAAGAATGCAAGTAGAATAGGTATTGCGATCGATTTTACCGTTATTGATACGGTAGGTTTATCAAGAATTTTACTTCCGGAACTAAATCGGTATAAGTTGAACATTGTTGCAAAGGCGCTGGGTGTTTCTTTGGAAAATCATCACCGAGCCGTTGATGATGCAGGAGCAACCTCTGAGATATTCATAAAACTTTGTGCTATGCTGAAGGAACGGAATGTAAATCTAGTGAAAGAGATCGATAAGCTTGGTAAACTAACGCCCGAGGCAATTCGTAAGCTTCCGGCACATCACGCGATTTTGCTGGCACAAAATGATATTGGTAGGGTAAATCTATATAAGATGGTATCCCTATCCCATATTGAATATTATAACAAGAGACCCAAAGTTCCTAAGAGCCTATTAATGGAATGCAGGGAGGGAATTATTGTTGGCTCTGCCTGCGAAGCTGGGGAAATTTACCGAGCGATTTTAACGAACAAATCCCAGGAACAGATTGCAAGACTGGTTAGTTTTTATGATTACCTTGAAATACAACCCTTATGTAACAATGATTTCTTAATTCGAAGCGATAAAGGGGATGAACGTAATATTACCAGCCGTGATGACTTAATAGAAATTAATAAGAAAATCATTGCAATAGGAGAAGAATATAATAAGCCGGTGGTTGCTACCTGCGACGTCCATTTTTTAGACCCCGATGATGAAATCTACCGTCGTATTATATTGGCAGGGAAGGGCTTTAAAGATGCAGATGAACAAGCAGCATTGTATTTTCGAACAACGGAAGAAATGTTAGAGGAATTCTCCTATTTGGGCAAAGCCAAGGCGGAAGAAGTAGTTATAACAAATACAAACCTCATAGCCGATCGCATTGAGAAAATATCCCCGGTTCGCCCGGATAAGTGTCCTCCGGTACTTCCGAACTCCGAAGAGAATCTTCGTAACATATGTTATGAAAAAGCAACGTCAATGTATGGTAAGGTGCTCCCTAAGCCTGTTGAGGCAAGACTTGAGCATGAGTTGAAATCAATTATTAATAATGGCTTTGCAGTTATGTATATAATCGCTCAGAAATTGGTATGGAAGTCGAATGAAGATGGCTACCTGGTAGGTTCCCGTGGTTCCGTTGGTTCCTCTTTTGTTGCAACAATGGCAGGTATTACGGAGGTTAATCCTTTAGCACCACATTATTATTGTGCGAATTGCCATTTTTCAGACTTTGATTCCGAAGA
>JAEWEO010000144.1 GCA_023389295.1 Bacillota bacterium | reverse complement strand
GACTTTATACTCAAATATGCAGACGAAAGCAGTGATATCTACCACAAGGCAGTGGTTTTAAAAGACAAGTATAAGTTGAGTGGGCAAATTTTACTTAATGGCGTCCCGGATTTTGACCCTGTATCTTTGGAAATGAAATCGTTTGACCCTGCAACATGGCCCGTATGGTTGCCGTTGCCTGTGTGCTTTGTTGGTTCGCCAAATAGCAAGCATTATCCAGAACTTAAACATGTCGTGGATATAAATCTGGATTCGATTATTAATACACTGCAAAACACAAATGAGATTCAATTTGCACCAGAGGAAGAATTAAACGCATTTGAACAAAACAACCCGCACCCAGATGGAAAACGATGGTGTGTCGCTGAGTAAGTAATCGGAAATTATTATTGGGGTACTCATAATATTACATCCAATTTGGATATATTGAGGAAGTTTGATAGATTGGATTTTCATCTACCTATTCACACAAAATGAGCATAATACGAAGCTTACGAATTCCAATTTGTTGATTTGAATTTACAAGAGTCTTTTTATTCGTATAAAAAAATATGTGCACTATTATGTGCACATAAATCAGAAGTGGATGAAACTCCTTTCTTTTCAGTATTTGTAGGATAGGATTATGGTTCGAATCCCGTCTCGTGCTTCATTGAAAAGGGCAGGAAAGCTAGGAAAATCAAGCTTTTCTGTTTTTTGTGTATAAAAATCATGTGTGCAGGATGTATGCAACATCCTTAAGTCAAAGGGTGTCCACCCTGACCATTATTAACGGAGTGATTTTTAAAGGTCTACAATCTCCAAAACAGTGGTTTGTCTGATTAAAATACCGATCAGTTACGTCTTGAGTCAAGAGAACTTCGTTCTCCCTCCTTTTCTTCTTACAGACCGCCGGTTTACTAGCAATAAGGTTTTTATCAGTTGGAAATTATGTAGATATACAAATTGCATTTGTTTGTAAGTGCCAAGTAAGGATATTTATCATATGGAGGAAAAAAAATGCGTATAGAACAAGAGATGTTTGATTTAATTCTGAATATTGCTAAAAATGATGAAAGAATTCGTGCAGTTTTTATGAATGGCTCAAGAACAAACCCTAATGCAATAAAAGATATTTTTTGTGATTATGATATTGAATATGTTGTTGAAGAAACAAAGTCATTTCGTGAAGATAAGAGTTGGATTGACAAATTTGGTGAGCGGTTATATATGCAATATCCTGAAGGCAATTCATTTTTTCCAGGAGATGTTGAGAAATGTTACGCATGGCTAATCCAGTTTACTGATGGAAATCGTCTCGATTTAACTGTATGCACATTAACACAAGCACTTCAAGATATTAGAACAGATAAACTTTGTAAAATACTACTCGATAAAGATAAGTGTTTACCCAATATACCAGAGGCATCAGATGAAGATTATTGGGTAAAGAAACCAACAGAGTGCCAATTCATGGATGCATGTAATGAATTTTGGTGGTGTCTTAATAATGTTGCGAAGGGTTTATGGAGAGAAGAAGTGCCATATGTAATGGATATGCTAAATCATGCCGTCCGTCCGTGGTTAATTCTCTTATCCGAATGGAAAATTGGGTTTGCCACAAATTTTAGCGTTAGTATTGGAAAGTCAGGAAAGTATATGTATAGATGGATGAAAAAGGATGAGTGGAATACATTTTTGAAAACTTATCCTGCAGGAGATGTAAAAGATATTTGGGAAGCAGTATTTACAATGTGTGACTTATTTAATGTGATTGCAAAAGAAGTATCTTTCATTATGAACGTTAAATATAATGAAGTTGAGGCTAATAACAGTTTGAAGTTTTTAAAAGATGTTTACGTATTACCTAAAGATGCAGAAAAAATATATTAGTAGGTAGTATAAGGTATTCATAGTGAATGCATAGTTACTTCATAATTTTTCACAATAAAAAATTGATATAAAAAAGCACACATCCAATGTGTGCAGATAAATAACAGAAGCCGCATACCTCATATTTATCAGTATTTTTGTGTATGCGGGGATTTGTTCGAATCCCGTCTCGTGCTTCTGACATAACCTCAAAATCATCAGTAAAAATGATGGTTTTAAGGTTTTTTCTTTTTGTTACTTATGAGTACCCTTGAGTACGTGCCTGAACATTAAGGTTATTTAGCGCATTTGTAATGAGTACGCTTGTTTCTACATATATAAATTGACGAGTTGAAGAGCAAATGGTAATATATAGAAAAATATAATATTATATATGAAACTTACTCTACTTAAGCTATTCAGAATAGGGCATATTGAAATGGAATATTGATTTCTCTTTTAAGTTAGGAGGGAAAGCATATTATATGATGATTAAGAAATAGAAAAATTTATTGTGATTAAGTTAACTTTATCATATCAAATAACGTAGATATATGTTACTAGGGAGGAGATACTTATCGAACCTATAGAAATACTGGTTGAAGCTGTATTCAATCGAAGTCAAGAAGAAATAAAGATAAAAAAGTGTATGGTTAAAAAACGAATGATGAAGATTTGTTATGAATATTTACATTGTTGTGGAATCTGAGAAAGTTGTTAGCACAGATGAAAATAGTTTCTTCGGTTTCAAATTTATTCATATGATTATAGTAGCAGTTATACTCTTTTATCATCGTCTATTGGTATTGAATTCGATGTATACTGTTTTAAAGAAGTGGGATGTTATACTTTGTATAAAAGCGTAGGCTGTTGAAATATCAGTTTCTTTTTTATTTTTATGTGACAATATTTTACAAGAAGGCAAACAGGAGTTTACAGGAGGAAGTAAACGAATGAGAATTGGAACGGATATTGGATGTAAAATTTGAAGAATTCTTAAAAAAAGGTGGTAGATTTGTGGAGAATGAATTGTACGAGATATTTAAAAGAAATTTTCCTTTTATATTAAGAGAAGATAGCATTGTTTTAGAGTTGTTGTCTGATC
>JAEWEO010000131.1 GCA_023389295.1 Bacillota bacterium | reverse complement strand
GTAGGTATTACAGCAGGGGCATCGACCCCAAACAATATTATCAAGGAGGTTCATACCGCTATGTCAGAGAAGAGTTTTGAACAATTATTGGAAGAAGAGAAAGTAGTGCAAATAAACAACGGTGATGTTGTAGAAGGAATTGTCTTGGCTGTTAAAGAAGATGAAATTATCTTAAATATAGGCTATAAGTCAGAAGGTATCATTACAAGAAATGAATACACCAATACACCCAACTTAGATTTAAGAAGTGTTGTTAATGTTGGTGATGTTATGCAGGCTAAGATTCTTAAGGTGAATGATGGTGAAGGTCAAGTAGCATTAACTTATAAGAGACTTGCAGCAGAAAAAGGCAATAAGAGATTAGAAGAAGCATTTGAGAAGAATGAAGTATTATCCGCTAAGGTAGCTGCTGTATTAAACGGTGGTTTAAGCGTAATTATTGATGAGGCTAGAGTGTTTATTCCTGCAAGCCTAGTATCCGATTCCTATGAGAAAGATCTTTCCAAGTATCTTGGAGAGAAGATTGATTTCGTAATTACTGAATTTAATCCTAAGAAGAGAAGAATTATCGGAGATCGTAAGCAATTAATCGTTGCTAAGAAGGAAACCTTAAAGAAAGATTTATTTGAGAAGATCAGTATTGGTATGACTGTTGAAGGTACTGTTAAGAACATTACTGATTTTGGTGCATTTATTGACCTCGGCGGAGCAGATGGTCTTCTTCATATTTCCGAAATGTCTTGGGGAAGAGTTGAAAATCCGAAGAAGGTATTCAAAGTTGGCGATACAGTAAAAGCTTTTGTGAAAGACATCCAGGGTGAGAAAATCGCTCTTAGCTTAAAATTTGAAGATGCAAATCCTTGGATTGATGCAGAAATCAAATATGCTGTAGGAAATGTAGTAACAGGTACTGTAGCTCGAATGACTGATTTCGGTGCATTTGTTGAGCTTGAGCCAGGTATTGATGCACTTTTACATGTATCACAGATTTCTAAAGAGCATGTTGAGAAACCTGCTGATGTATTAAAGATTGGACAGGAAATCACAGCTAAGGTTGTTGAATTTAATAAAGAAGATAAGAAGATCAGCTTAAGCGTAAAAGCTCTTGAAGCACCTGAAAAGGAAGCTGAAGTAGAAGAAGCTGCTGAATCTGCAGAATAATTACTTGATTTTATTACGGATGATAAAGGAGACTTGTCGTGCTGGGGAGTTATGAGACCTTTAAGCAATCAATTTTTGAGATGACAAAGATTGATTTAAATTCCTACAAGGAACGTCAGATGAAACGTCGGATTGAAGCGTTGATTACAAAGCATGGGATTAATTCCTTTTCAGACTATGTAAACAAACTTAAGACGGATAAAATAGCCTTTGATGAGTTTATAAATTATATTACGATCAATGTTTCGGAATTCTTTCGTAATCCGGAACAATGGACACTTCTAGAGAGAGAAGTATTTCCATACTTGATAGAACGTTTTGGTAAAGATTTAAAAATCTGGAGTGCGGCTTGTTCTACTGGGGATGAACCTTATTCCTTGGTTATGCAGCTCTCAAAATTTCTACCTTTAAACAGAATTAAGATTATTGCTACGGACATTGACAAAAAGGTCATGGAAAAAGCAAGGCTTGGTATCTATCATGTAAAAAGCCTAAAAACTCTACCGGAGGAATTTATTAATAAGTATTTTGTCAAAATTAATGATAAAACTTATCAGATTTCTGATGCTGTTAAAGCTTGTGTAGAATTTAAACAGCATGATCTTCTTAGAGAACCATATCCATCAAATTGTGATATGATTGTGTGTCGTAATGTATTAATTTATTTTACGGATGAAGCGAAGAATCAAATATATAATGATTTTCATAAGGCGTTAAAAAAAGATGGACTTTTGTTTGTAGGGAGTACGGAACAAATTATTCAAGCCCAGCAAATTGGCTTTAATAATTATAAGTCATTCTTTTATAAGAAAGCTTAGTAATAGAATGGGAATATTTGGATATCTATTTTAAGATAGCTGGATAGACAACTCATTTAGGATTATTACCTCCGCATAAACTGCGGAGGTTTTATTTTTGAGGCATTTTTTTATAGAATTAGTATAAGAATAAGCTATGAATTAATTTCTTAATCTTGATGAGTCATGGGTCTAATTTGTAAAGTGAATTACGGAAAGAAAACTCTTTCTAAATACGTAAAAAATGTGGTTGATTTTTAGTATAATATCGAGTATATTGTTTTATAGATTAGCTAGAGTAAGAAGCTAAGACTAATAGTACAGCATTTTGGACTATCAGTGAAATGGAGGAACATATGCCAAACAGGATTACAATTGCAGTTGATGCGATGGGTGGTGATTATGCACCGGCTGAAATTATTAAAGGAGCGGTACTTGCGGTTCAAGATAAGCAAGACATTAAAATAGTTCTAACTGGTGATGAAGATGTCATCCAAAAGGGACTTAGTGAGTATAATTATGACAAGGAACGTATTAGTATTGTACATGCGCCTGAGATTATAACAAATAACGAAGCACCTGTCATGGCAATTCGCCGTAAAAAGAATTCTTCCATCGTTGTTGCACTTAGTATGGTAAAGAAGGGTGAAGCTGATGCTTTTGTTTCTGCAGGAAGTACCGGTGCGGTACTGGCAGGAGGACAATTGATTGTCGGCAGAATTAATGGAGTTGAGCGTCCACCGCTTGCACCTTTAATTCCAACCATAAATGGAGTTTCTTTGCTAGTTGACTGTGGTGCCAATGTTGATGCAAGAGCTTCCCATTTAGTTCAATTTGCAAAAATGGGTTCCATTTACATGGAAAATGTCATTGGTATCAAGAATCCGCGTGTTGCTATCGTTAATATCGGTGCAGAAGAAGAAAAGGGAAACCAATTGGTGAAAGAGACCTTTCCTTTATTAAAAAATTGCAATGATATTAATTTTATCGGAAGTATTGAAGCGAGAGAAATTCCAAATGGCGGAGCGGATGTTATTGTGTGCGAAGCATTTGTAGGTAATGTGATCCTTAAGTTATATGAAGGACTCGGAGGAGCTTTAGTAAAGAAGATAAAAACAGGTCTAATGAGTACGACAAAGAGTAAAATCGGAGCTTTACTGTGCAAGTCAGCACTAAAAGAAACTTTGAAGGACTTTGATGCTTCAAAATATGGCGGTGCACCATTACTTGGATTGAATGGTCTGGTAGTAAAAACGCATGGTAATGCAAAGAGTATAGAAGTACGTAATTCTATCCTGCAGTGTGTAACATTTACGGAACAACGTATTAATGAAAAAATAAAGAAAAACCTAAATAACGACCAAATAATGTAAAGAAGGGTGAATGAATATGGAATTTGAAAAATTACAAAAAATTATTAGTGAAGTTTTGAATGTGGATGAGGATGAGATTACAATGCAAACCACTTTTGTAGATGATTTAGGTGCAGACTCTTTGGATGTATTCCAGATTATCATGGGTATTGAAGAAGAATTCGATATTGAAATTGCTAATGAAGAAGCTGAAAATATCGTAAGCGTTGCTGATGCTGTTGAACAAATTAAGAATGCTTTGAATAACTAATCCATTCATAAGGTTTTGAAACCTACGTTTTAGAAATAAGTAAGTTCTACTAAGTTAATTGATAACTTATATCAGTGGTATGATGAAGCCCTGTGAATAAGGTTTTCCTTATTTATGGGCTTTTCATATAAGATTTCGATGATTACTAAGAATTATTGTCTTCACAGTTTTACTAATGGGGCATATTCTAGCCCTCATTTCTGTATCATACCCAATATCTTAATAGTAAACATAGAACATGGCGATTCCTCAATACTATTGAAAGGTATTTGTGATGAGAGGAATAGAACTTTTGTACTGTGAAGCATAATAATATATATTCATCATATTTTCCGAAAGGGGATAAAACAACTTTATGAAGGTGCGAAAAAAATCGGAGGAAAAATTAGTCATGCTGGAGGCGAAGATTGGGTATCATTTTTCTGACCCAACCATTTTGCTAAATGCATTGACGCACAGTTCTTATGCTAATGAAATGCGATTAGATAAGATTAAGAACAATGAACGCTTGGAGTTCTTGGGTGATGCCGTGCTTGAGCTAGTAACTAGTGAGTACGTCTATAAAGAATATTCTGATTTATCCGAGGGGGATTTAACAAAGCTTCGCGCTAGTATAGTTTGTGAGCAGACCTTATCCGCCTGCGCTAGGGATTTAAACATCGGAAGATTTCTGATGTTAGGAAAAGGAGAGGACATTTCAGGTGGGAGAGAACGAGATTCCATTTTATCGGATGCTCTAGAAGCGGTTATTGGTGCAATCTATCTTGACGGTGGTTTTACTAATGCAAAAGAGTTTATTAAAACCTTCATTTTGGAGGATTTAAAAGGAAAAAATCTCTTTTTCGATAGCAAGACTATCTTACAGGAAATTATTCAAAATGATTCAAATCGGCAAAAGCTCAGATACAAATTAATATCGGAAGAGGGACCCGACCATAATAAAACCTTTACGATTGCTGTTTGCATTGGCAATGAAGAAATCGGGTTAGGTACAGGAAGAACGAAAAAAGCAGCAGAACAAGAAGCTGCGAATCAGGCAATACAAAAGCTACGAAATTCTTAATAAAGCTACAAATGCTAGGGAATAAGCTGCAATCATGCAGAGACTCAAAAGATGGGAGACTATGAATGTATTTAAAAAGTATAGAGGTTCACGGTTTTAAATCCTTTGCAAATAAAATAGTACTAGAATTTCATGATGGTATTACCGGTATCGTTGGACCAAATGGTAGTGGTAAGAGTAACGTAGCGGATGCTGTACGCTGGGTGCTCGGTGAACAAAGCGCGAAACAACTTCGAGGAGCTAAGATGGAGGATGTTATTTTCTCCGGTACACAGGCACGTAAGCCCTTAGGTTATGCTTATGTTGCACTCACTCTGGATAATTCCGATCATAAATTACCCATTGAATATGACGAAGTAACCATCGCCAGAAGAGTTTATCGTTCTGGTGAAAGTGAGTATTTAATTAATGGTACTTCCTGCCGTCTAAAGGACGTAAATGAATTGTTTATGGATACCGGTGTCGGTAAGGAAGGCTACTCCATTATAGGACAAGGTCAGATTGATAAAATTCTTAGTGGTAAACCGGAGGATCGTCGTGAGCTCTTTGACGAAGCTGCAGGTATCGTTAAATTCAAACGCAGAAAGTATTCTGCAGAGAAGAATCTGGAAGAGGAAAAATTAAACCTATCCCGTATTACAGATATTATTAAAGAAATAGAAAAACAATTAGCGCCCTTAGAAAAACAGTCCGTTGTTGCTAAGGCTTATTTGAAGTTGAAAGAAGAATTAAAGAGTCTTGAAATTAATCAGTTTTTAAAGGAGTATGATAGAATTCGTTCTTCGAAGGAACAACTTGAAGAAAAGCTTCATATTGCTACAAGTGATTATGAACGTACAAAAGAGGGCTATGAAAATACAAAGGAAGAATATATTAAGCTGGAAGAACAGTTAGAAGAATGTGATAAAGCAATCGAGGAAGATAGAAACCGCTATAATGAGCTGGTTTTGGCAAAGGAAAAAGCGGAAGGTGAGATTAAGGTATTAAAAGAGCAGATTCTATCACTTCGTCAAAATGATGAATATATTCAGAATCGAATACATACCAATCATCAAGATCTTCAGGTAAAGCAAACCGAAGAAGCAGGTTATCTGTCACAGAAGTCTCAGATGGACGAAAAGATTGCCGGCATGGATGATCTTCTTACAGAGGCATTAACCCAGCTAAGTAAAATAAAAGAAAACATTCTTTTCTATACGAAAGAGATTGAGGAATGCAATAATAATATATTTGAACATTTGAATATTAACTCCGGAATCAAAAGCAGTATGCAGCGTTACGAGACTATGCTGGAGCAGAATAATATCCGTAAGGCGGATTTAAATCAAAGAATATTAAAGAATAAGAGCGAAGAGAGTCTCTATGAGGAAACGATTAAAGCCAACGAGGAGCAGTTAAAGCAAATTTCTGAGGCACTAATTTCGATGAGTGAGGAAAGTAAAAAACTCGAGCAGGAGATTAGCAACGTTCAAACATTAATTGATGGGGTGAACAACGAACATAATGAGATGCATTCCCGTTATTTGGGTGAGAAATCACGTTTGGAATCTTTGATGAACCTAACGGAGCGTTATGAAGGGTACGGAGTTAGTATTAAAAAGGTAATGGAGCAGAAGGCGCATATGCCTGGTATCATAGGAGTTGTAGCAGATATTATTAAGGTGGAAAAGACCTATGAGACAGCCATTGAAACTGCTCTAGGTGGTTCCATTCAAAATATTGTAACGGATAATGAAGCTACTGCTAAACATTTGATTTCTTATTTAAAACAGAATAAATTTGGTAGAGCAACCTTTCTGCCTTTAACCAATATGTCAGCTGGTTCGGGGTTCCAAAACGATAGAGTATTAATGGAGACCGGTGTACTGGGTATTGCAAGTGATTTGGTTGAAAATGATTCAAAATTTAATGCATTAATTGATTATCTACTTGGTAGAATTATTGTAGTAGATGACATTGATCATGCAACGACAATTGCTCGTAAATATAACTATAGCCTACGTATTGTAACCCTGGAGGGTGAATTATTAACACCCGGCGGTTCCATTTCCGGAGGTGCCTATAAGAATTCTAGTAATTTACTTGGCAGACGCCGTGAGATTGAAGATATTGAAGAATTAGTTGAAACCTTGCAAGCTAAATGCAACGCGCTTGTTCAAAGAAAGGAAGAAGCCAGAGAAACTAGAGGGAAATTGCGCCAAAGCCTGGAAGAAATTAAGGCATTGATACAGAGCAAATTCCTTGAGCAGAATACAGCAAAAATGAAGCTCGATAGAGAAGTGGCAAAAAAATCCGAATCCGAGGTAGTTTATCAGGAGTATGTAAAGGAATTACAGGAGATTGAACTTCAGGCTAGAGAGCTTAAAAATAATTTGAGCAATTTAAATGAATCATTAAATCAAAATACGGAATTAAACAAAGAAAAAGAAGCTAGAATTGAAGAATTAAATCAGTTATTGGAGACAGAGCGAATTAAGGAGCAGGAAGCAAATGAAAAGACCTCCGCCTTAAGGCTTGAATTATCCTCTTTTGAACAAAACAATCAGTTCCTTTTAGAAAATTTAAAACGTGTGAAGAGGGATATCGAACGACTTTACGAAGAAGAAGCTGGGTTGATGGCAGATATTGAGAAGGCTTATCAGGCTGCTTTAGAGAAAGAGAAGACCATTGAGCAGACCGAAGGTCAAGTAAAGGGATATGAAGATTCTATCGTCAGTCTTGATAAGATAATCAAAGAC
>JAEWEO010000105.1 GCA_023389295.1 Bacillota bacterium | reverse complement strand
TGGGTACAAAAAAGAAAGCTGACTCACTTTACTTCAGCAAATTACTTTTCTGCATCTTAAATTTTCGTGCTAGTTAGCACAAACCTCACTTTTACTTAATACACGTAACAAAAACATCTTCCTCTCTGATTTAAATTTTATTCTTATTGAAGATAACATAAATTCGTTTTCTTGTCAATGATAGCTTATGAAAACAATAGAATATAGCTTATGAAAACAATAAAATAAACTTGTAACCCTCTGTAATAGCTTCTTCTTAGTTCTGCTACTAACATACAATGTTACAAGTTTATTTTTTTATTCTCTCTATAGATTATTAGCTCAGTATTGCACGTACTCTACTTCAACAAACACTTTGACAATAAAATTCAATCAAAATCACATGCTCATTTCCACCTTTACTCATAAAATAACTTGGTCTAAGACAGTTCATTCACTGTAATCCTGTTACCCTCATCTAATACCTGTATAAACTGTCTTTTTTGAGCTTCCAAAATTCCTCGTTCAACAGATTCAGAAATGATACTGCCAAGTCGTGTAAATCCAAATAGCTTTGCAGTTTCTCGTATCATATCTGTTCTCAATAAACTTATCTGTGATTCAATAACAGCTCGAATTGCATTGGATACTTCTTGCGCGCAAATATCGTCCATACTCCTTTTTTCATTCTCATTCTGTGCAAAGCGATATTCCTTATATTCTTCAGGATTCTGATCATCACGCCAGTAAAAAACAGTTCCATAGGAGATGGTTGTTTTTATTTGCAAGGATTTGATAGCATTGTCAAGAACAAGTTCCACTTTATTTCCAAGTCTTGTAATCATCCATGCGGATAAAACTTTACGATAAAGTAAATTTTTGCTTATTGGTGCTTCTCTCTCTATTATATCTTTAATACAATTTGCTATCTGACGAGAACTCATAGGCTCGTAGAAACTCTCTTGAGCTCCTTGTATACTCATATATACTGACTGGTACTCACTTGCCATATTATTCACATCATCATAAGAAACTCTTTCAAATTCCACTTTTCGTCTGCTATTAGATATAACCTTTGTCACAGGATATTTATCTTCATCAAGGAGCGCTTTCTCAATAGCTATTTTAATTTTATCCAGTACTTTCTCTGGACTATCCAACCAATCAAGTATCCATACATTAAAAATATTCCATCCCAGTCCTTCTAAAACACTTGGTTGCAGTACGTTTCTATCTCTCGCAGTATTTGCTAGTCTATATTTTTCACCATCGCACATGATTCCAAGAATATACTCTTCAGGATTATTAGGATTTACTACTCCAATGTCAATCTTATATTCTGAATATCCAATATTGCACTTAACCTCAAACCCTATATCTTGAATTCGCTTTGCAATCACTGTTTCGATATCCATATATTTTTCACTTTGTGACCCATTCTTAACTGTTAAGGTATTCTTACCACGCGCTGCAAACTCTAAAAATCCGCGCAAGCCTGCAACTCCTTCTGAACGAGTACGTGATAGATCTATTTGCTCAGGTTTAATAGTGGAATAAACAAGCATTCGTTTTCTAGCTCTTGTAATAGCCACATTTAGCCTTCTCCATCCTCCCTCCCTATTGAGTGGTCCAAAATTCATAGAGACTTTTCCTTCTTTGTCAGGACCATATCCAATAGAAAACAATATCACATCTCGTTCGTCTCCTTGAACATTTTCAAGATTCTTAATAAATATCGGCTCTGGACATTCGTTATTTATCTTTTCTAATTCAGGATTTTTTCTGAATTCCTCCATCAGAATATCATCAATTAATATCTGCTGTACGGAACTAAATGTAACAACACCAATGCTTTCTTTTCGTAACTCCTCGTCCTTTAGTCTTATAAGAATTTCATTAACAACAGCTTTTGCTTCTGCCACATTCTGTTTTGTATTACCTTTATCATAATATCCATCAATTGGAATCCATTGAACTTCGGATTTTAAATCATTTGGAGAAGGAAAAGTAAACAGCTTATTGTCGTAATATTTTAAATTACTATATGCAATTAAACTCTCATGTCTGGATCTGTAGTGCCACAACAAATGTTCCTGAGGCATAGATAACGCAAGGCAATCATCCAGGAGGCTCTCTAGATCCTCCTTATCATAATTTTCCTCATCCACGTGATTCGAAGAGAAGAAGCTAGTAGGCGGCAGCTGTTTTGGATCACCTACAACAATTACATTCTCTCCACGAGCGATTGTCCCGACTGCTTCACAAGTAGGTAGTTGTGAGGCCTCATCAAAAATCACCAGATCAAACTTTGGATAGCTTGGATCAATATACTGTGCTACTGAGATAGGACTCATAAGCATACAAGGGCTAATCCTCCTTAATAGCGTCGGAATACTGTCAAACAACTTTCGGATTGACATCATTCTTCCTCCGCTTCGAATTGCTTTTTGTAAAATACCCAATTCAGATGAATTAGCTGTATTAGACGTATTATTCGGTATCTTCGCTGATAATTTTGAAACAAGTTCTTTGATCGTCAGTACTTCAAATTCATTTAGCACATTTTTATATTTTGCTATTGTTTTCTCAAATTGCATTCCTTGAAAATCCTGTAAAATATTATTATCTTCCATAATCTGATTAATAATAGCATATGCTATATTGCATTCATAACTTGGAATAAGCTCTTCCTCTGTAATAGTCCCCATCCTATAAACAGACAGTATTTCAGAAAGTCCTGCAGCTACCGCCTTGTCATAGACTTGCAAAAAAGTGGTCCACGACTTTAGGTTTTCTATATTATCAATCCAGCGTTTCACGATACTCTGTGCTTCACTAAGCCACTCCGTGTTTGAATGTAACTTCTCAACATGTATCAGATACTTTTCTACGAGGTCATTTTCAATCCGATTCAGATTATTTAAGATATTATTAAAATCAGCTATTTTATCCTTATATTCTTTCTTAAACTCGTTCAAATAATAACCGCAAGATGTTACCTTAGCCAATAATTTGTTACGCTCTTCCTCTCTCTTTGATAAGCCTTTTATAGTCTCATACAAATGATAGGTATCCAAGTAGGCTTTATTTAATATCTCCCAATTAGGGTTTCCGTTATTCCATATACTCCCAAATAGATGGATTACAGTAGTATTAGCACTATTGATTGCTGTACAATTTTTATGATATGTAAGAAGATTTTGATATATTTCTATTATTGTTGACTTATTAATTGTTTTAGGATTCTTCGCATATAACCTTATATCTTTCAGAAGTTTGTTCTGATTTAGTAATTTAGGTAAAACCCACTTACATTCGGATTGTCTCCATTTTAATACAGCAGTTTGAATATCATATTGCAAGACTGCTAAGTCGAATTCTTTTTCTATCAGCGTTTCAATCTTTATTTTGGAAAGACCATTGTTTATTAACTCTCTGATACTATCGTCTAATAAGTTTAATTCCTTACAATTCAGTGCTACCTCTAAAAGGTTCTCAGCTTCTGACAAAATCAAACATAGTCTATATAATTCATTAAGTCCTTCGTTAGAAAAATTATGCTTCAATTCAAAATAACTCGCGAATTCATCACTGACAGATTGTAGTCTTTCCAACACCTCTTTATAGTCGTTTAAGAGCTCCTTTATCAAGTTTCTAAGCTCCATAGAATAAGTACGGTTTTCAAACAGTTGAAAAGGTGTTTTTCTTATACCTCCAAACTCTAAGGCAGCAACTTTACATCTGATTAATAACTCTCTCCATTCCAAATAAGCATTGCCTTTTAATTTTAAGATGGTTTCTTTGGAAAATTTAACGCTGCCGGCGTAATGTATAGCGTTCTCATACTTTGAAATTGCTTCATACAAGGTCATCCCAAATTTGCGTTTCTTATGAATTTCTTCTATAACGCTATTTAGTGTACTCCTTAATTCATGAAGCTCATTCGCCGTTTCTTCATATTCTTCTGGCTTTTTAATTTGTCCAACTTGTAAGGTTTGATCCAACTGATCTAAAACAGACTTCTTCTGTGCTTTATTGGAATGTAATTCTAAGCAAAATGGTGCTAAACCGATTGCTGCTAGTCGCTTTTGCACAACTGTAAGTGCAGCCATTTTTTCAGCTACAAACAATACACTCTTGCCTTGAAAAAGCGCGTTTGCAATCATATTTGTTATTGTCTGAGACTTACCAGTTCCAGGCGGTCCATGAAGAACAAAACTTTGTCCCTTTGCAGCCGCGTATATTGCAACTAACTGTGTAGAATCCACACTTGTAGGAATTGCCATTTCCATTGGTGACAGATTAGCGTCCAGATCATTTGCAGCAAGAAGATTAGTATGTGGCATCCATTCCAATTTACCTGAAATCAAACTGGATACAACTTTGTTTTTTAATAAATCATCCGCTCTATTTCTTATATCATTCCACATGATAAATTGGCTAAACGAGAATAATCCTATGAATGAAAACTCCTCAACATCCCATCTGTTTTTCGTCATTATCCCTTGTCTGATTGTATTATAAACAAGCATTAAGTTAATTCCAGATTCATCCATCGGTAAAGGATCAAGTCCTGCAATATGAATACCAAAATCCTGACGAAGCATTTCAAGTAAAGTGATATTCATCTGTGGCTCTTCATCGCGGATTCGAATAATATATGATCTATCTTGTATTTTCCTTACTATATCAACTGGAATCAATACAATTGGTGCATATCTAGGCTTTTCACTTAAGTCAGATTCAAACCATCTTAAAAATCCAAGTGCAAGGTATAAGGTGTTGACACCATTTTCTTCCAAGCTAAGCTTTGCCTGTCGATGGATGCTCTTCATGCTTTTTTCTAGCTCATAGTCATCTAAGAAAGTTCGAATCCGCCTGCTCTTAAATTCTGCCTGAGCAACAGTTTCAATGAAATCTTTCTCATTCTCTATCTCGAATATTTTTGTATCTCTTAAGGTATCATTCCAATCGGAAGGTTTTGAAAGAATTCTAAAATCTTCCCCTCTTGCCAGTTCATCCTCTAGCATAGCTAGATTAGCAGTCATTAACTGAACCGAATTTTTCGTTACTCGAAAACTCAATAATGTATTTCTTAAACTCAAGTCAAGAAGTTTTCTCTCCCAAAGCTTCTGTTTTGTAACCTCTGTAGCTTCAGCTACTACCCCCCTATATGATAAGTTCATGCTCTTAGGTTCTTGTGTAATTTCTTCAATGGAACGTTTTCCATAATTGACGGCCTTATAATGCCCCTCTTCTACAGCTCTCATTGGAATTGGACGAATTCCGCTTCCCCTGCTGCGTATGATATCTATGGCAATCTGGAAATCATGTGGATCACTTAAATGATTATTTCCATGATTTTCCGCGCGATCAAACGAGACATTCTTTCCAGCGACATAATCTGTACATTCAATTACGGATATCTCCTCAATGCCTACTGCCAGTCGCTTTGTTATTGCAGAAACATCTTCTTGTGAACACTCTGAAAATGTATCCTCTTCAAGCCAACAGCCAGCAAATGCGTGGCCTTTTATAAAAATTAATAGCGCATGTAAACCTACAGCTTCCAGGCAGCTGGAATAAAGTACGGATAAATCAAGACAGGTACCTGTTTTTTGTTCTAATACTACATTCGGTAATCTTACTCTTTGCCCTATTCTTTCATAACTTGCAGGAGGCATATTATAAGCAATATTTTCTTCTTGAAGGGCTGCATATATCGCAGCCATCTGTTTTTTTACATTGTTTGGATTTTTCGTCTGATACCCAGTAAAAGAAGGATTCCCCGTCCATTTTTCCATATAAACACTGGCTTTAGAAATAATTTCAATAACCTTGGGATGGTTTGGTGTAACAAATGCAGATATGATTTCTGGCATTATAAGTAAGCCTGCCCACTCATCATACGCTAATAATTCTATAACATCATCATGGACATAGATACTCTCTTCCCCTAAACACACTTCCACATGTATATTTCCAACTATTTTTTCAGTAAGTGATAATAAATAATCTGGTGATATTATAATTTTAATTGGTGATATTTCTACAGATTCTTCTGGCGCAATCCGATCAATCTTTATCTCATAATCTTTTGCAAATTGCGGTTCAAACGAAATTTTTAACTTCAGATTCTTCAATTCTCCGTTTGTAACATTAGATACCACTAGATTTCTTATAATTGGAACATAGTTTTGCTGCATCGCAAAATTAATTGTCCCACTGAAAGTTCCCCCAACACTCACCTTTGGTTCCATACTACCCCTCCTTTTCCTTATTCAGTATTTAATAATACTTTTCTAGTATATTATCACTTTATATTCCTATCTTATGAATATACATTAATTCCACTTATTCTTTTCATCTATATACTATCATTACCTTCCTTACTTAACAACCTGTTCTTACCATTTTTTCTCATTTTTTGATATTCTTCGAACCTACTGAATTGGAATATGGAAGAAGGACTACCTACTACACCACATGTTTCGTTTCTTGGTTTCCTGATTTCAAAAAAGACTACCTGCAAGTTTAATGTTGTATTTATGTAAAGAGTAAATCCTAGATGGGAGAGCTATAATGATTGTGTATTTTTTATAATCGAGTTATAATAACTTAGGCATAAATATCCGTGTCGTTAGGAGGACTACAATGAAACGAAATAACTATTGGTATCCGGTAGACAATGCTGGCAAGATTTTTCCTGCTGTCTCAAAGGATAGCCGAAGCAGTGTTTTTCGT
>JAEWEO010000086.1 GCA_023389295.1 Bacillota bacterium | reverse complement strand
AAATTCTATTAAAACATTTAAACTCGTTAAATGAACTATAATTGCTTGTATATTTTATATTTTGATTGTATCTTATTAATACGTTTAAATCAATAACCAATAATTGTTTTTTGCAAAATACACATATAGCCCTCAAATTACACGGTCATATTGTTCTTTCTTTGTGCATTATGCACAACAGGCATTCTTTAAGGTCCTAGAAGTCACAATTTTCATTTAATCCTTTAAACTAAAATATAAACTAGTTATTATTCTTCACAGGTACGCCTCCTCCGGAG
This sequence comes from Bacillota bacterium, assembly GCA_023389295.1. Taxonomy (GTDB): domain Bacteria; phylum Bacillota; class Clostridia; order Lachnospirales; family Lachnospiraceae; genus Mobilitalea. The sequence goes on along the minus strand of JAEWEO010000086.1, from coordinate 7,395 downwards.
TATTTTCATAAGCAAGCTTATAAATGCTCACTTTGCTTACGCGCAAATAAAAAGGAACAACAACACAGCCTTCCAGTGTCATTATTCCTTTTATACGTATCTTTAAGTGAAGAGATTCATCGTTTTTAAATTTGATTAATTTCTCTCAAATCAACGACCTTCGTACATATTCGATTTATTAGGGCAGGATTATGAGAGATCACAACCATTCCCAAATTACGCCTTTCTGCTTCCTCCAGAATAAAATTCCAAAGCTGTGCTGCGGTTATTACATCAAGCATTGTACTGATTTCATCTGCCACCAGGAATCTGGTGCTTTCCGATAATGCCCTTGCAATGCAAAATCGTTGTAATTCTCCTCCGGAAAGTTCCCTTGGATATCGGCTCAGCCATTCCCTCTCAATTCCTACTTTCTTAAGGAGCTCCTCCTTTAGCTGATTAGCTTCCAAAAGAACCTGGCGCATCTTCCATCTGGGATTAATGGCTTTCTCCGGGTGCTGATAGATGAGCTGTACCGGACATAGACCTTTTTGTTGAAGGGGATTACCATCTATTCGTACACTCCCTGTGGTTGGCAGTTCATACCCACACAATATACTAGCTAAGGTACTTTTTCCATATCCGCTTGGACCGGTTAAACCAACCCGTTCACCTTCACTTACCATAAGACTTACGTTCTTTAGTATTTGCTTTCCTTTTTTCGTATATTGAAATGATATATCTCTAGCTTCAAGTAGCATCAAAACACCTCACATAACCTTCTCTTACCTCTTTCATCCCCGGCTTTTCATGAAGGCATTTATCCGACCTGCAGTCACACCTTGGAGCAAAGAGGCATCCTTGTGGTAGCTCATTCGCATAGGGCTGGAAGCCACTAATGGGACTAAAACCATTTTGCGGTAAAGCGTTCCAAAGTGCCTTACTATAGGGATGTCTTAGAGCCTTTGGACCTTGTATAAAATCACTAGAAGGTGCAATCTCTAGGGTGGTACCTGCATAAAACACCGCAATCTTGTCTGCAAAATGGAAGGCCAAATCAATATCATGTGTGATTAGTATAACGGCCTTACCCTCCTTCGCCAGTTCTCGAAAAAACTGCAAGGCCTCCATCGCCTGCTCCACATTCATACCCGGTGTGGGTTCGTCTGCAATGATTAAGGAGGCATCACTAATCACAGCCGTTGATACCAATACGCGACGTGCCATTCCACCCGACAACTGAAAAGGATAGAGTTGCTCCGTAGATTCCTCTAATTGAAATCTTTGAAAAATTTCCTTCTGTGCTTTTCTTTTATCTTTACTATTGTTTGTACCAAGAACCTGCTTTCCAATTTTCATAAGAGGATCAAGATAATTGATCGATTGGGGTACAAGGGCAATTTCTTTTCCTCTTAATTTGCGTTGCCTTATTGGGGTAAGCGGTTCTCCCTTATAATACATCTCACCCATAATGGTGGCATTGTTTGGCAATAGCCCTAAGATAGCATGAGCCAGAAGACTCTTACCGGAGCCGCTGGAGCCTGCGATTGCTAAAATCTCACCTTCATTCACCGTAGCAGTCAGGTCAGAGATTACTTTTAATTCGGTCTTTTTAAGTGTAGAATCATACATTTGAAAGGATACCGTTAAATCCTTTACCTCTAAAAGAGGAGCTTTTTTACTTGTCATAGGAATTTCCCTCTATTCATGCGCACTATATGGATCAATTAACACTTTAAGATTGTCACCTAGTTTTTCAAACAAGAGGACAATGATTACTAAGGTGAGTCCCGGAAATACAGCTACCCACCACATTCCCGAGGAAAGATATTTTATACTTTCCGATAGGATAATTCCAATGGCCGGTTGTTCCGGGGATAAACCATATCCCAAAAAGGATACTGCTGCCTCATGTAAAATTGCATGGGGAAACATTAATACCAGCCCAATGATAAATTGAGGTACCAAATGGGGTAATATATGTTTCACCAGAATCCATCCACTTCCATGACCAAGCTTACGAGACACGGATATATACTTTTCAGAACGAATTTGAAGTACTTCCCCTCGAATTAATCTTGCTAGGCTGGTCCAATGAGTTACTGCAATTCCTACTAATAGCCCCTTCATTCCTCTTCCACAGGCAAAGGAAATCAGTATTAATAAAATCAAATGCGGAACACCCATAACCAAGTCAATTAGCCAATTTATAAAATGATCCACGTGTTTTGATCCCGTTGCAGCTGCTATTCCTATGAGTGTGGCAAGTATGGCACTAGCACTGGAAGCAACAACACCAATCGTAAGACTGATACTAAGTCCTTTTATGGTACGCCAGAACAAATCCCTACCAAGCTGGTCCGTTCCAAAGAAATGCTTTAGAGAAGGCGAGAGATTCATTTGGGCAAAATCCGGTGCAAAGGCTTCCTCAGGAAGGAGCGCACCGGTAATATAGATTACTCCAATAAGGAGAATTATCGTAAGGCTAAGAAGAAGTGTTCTAATCCGATAGTTTAATATTTTTCTCTTTCTACCTGTTTGTTCTTGCAGAAGTAAATTATCCATGATAGTGTGCCTCCCTAATCTGTGGATCTACCACTCCATAGAGAACATTTGCTATCAAATTACCGAAGTATACAAATACTGCACTAAATAGTGTAATTCCAAGCAAAAGCGGTACATCCGAATTTAGTCCTGCTGCCGAAACGGCCGTTCCAAGTCCCGGATAACTAAATACATTTTCAGCAATTACGGAGCCACCAAATAATTCTGCAAAGGAAGCAAATTGAAGAGTAATGGCAGGTAATATGATATTTCTTAATCCGTGCCTTTTTAAAATGGACCAGCTAGACTCACCACGGGCTTTCGCAAATAGAACATAATCACTTTCCATCACATCAACTAATTTTTGTCTAGTATGTAACGCAACATTAGCAAAAGAAATAAAACTTAGAGTCAGTGCTGGTAAAATGATATGATGAACCTTCTGTGCGAAGGTGACATTTTCATTTAGTACGCCAATGGGGGAACTAAATCCAATTGGAAACCATCCAAGAAATACGGAGAAGAAAAGCAAGAACAATAACCCCAGCCAAAAGGTTGGGACAGAACTAAGGATTAAGCAGCCTTTCTTTAGAACTTTATCTATTACCTTATCCTTAAACATACCCATGAGACAACCTAGGGTAAACCCAATGAAACCCGATAGTATCCAGGCTATCATCATAAGTACAAATGAATTGAGAAAACGTTCCTTAATAATAGCGATGACAGGACGTCGATATAATAATGACATTCCAAAGTCCCCGGAAATAAGTGCTGTAATCCAGTTCATATAACGTTCCATAGGCGGATCATTAACACCCCAATAATTTTCTAACTCTAGCCTTTGCTCAGGGCTTACATTGCCCGCTCCCAACACATACTGTTGCACCGGGTCTACCGGCGAAAGGCTCACTAACAGAAAGGCTATTATGCTAACCGCCAATAAAAGTGTGATAAGTTTTATGCTGTGGCTTATTATAATTTTTATTCCCGATTTCATATAGCCTCCGTTTTATATCATATTAGTCCGAGCTTACCTCACCCAAGACCATTCCTTCAGATTCTGAATCAGCGTCATGGACGCTCCATGCTCATGGAGATTATGTTTTCCGATATCTAGTCCATCTCTCACAAAATATACATGCTGTACGTTCACAAGCCAAACCCAAGGGCAATCACCTCTCATAGAGGTTCCGGTAGTTCCATCCCATTGAGCAAGCTTCCAGTTTTCATAAGATTCCTGTGTTGTTAAAGCTTCCATGGCTTTGTCTAAATACACATCTACGGTCTCATTATCATAGCCCTCCGGATTATAATAATCATCCTTTAACTTATTATTACTATGGAATAAACTATAACTCGTATAAGGATTTGAAGATCCCCAACCCATAACGACAGCCTCAGAGAACATTCTTTTTGAAATGTCATCCCAGCTGGTTCCTTCCACATTTATCTTAATACCTATCTCCTTCGCCTGCTCGGCTGCCGCAAGACCAACCGCCTGACGAACCGAGTCTCCGCTTGGATAGATACAGGTAAACTCAGCCTTGATACCATTCTTTTCTAATATTCCATCCAAATCACTATCCACCCATCCATTTTCGGAAAGTAGTTTTTTAGCATATTCTACGTCAGTTTCAATTTTCACCTCAGGATTATTCCAAGGGAAACCGTCATTTTCAGAATAGGCAGGATCTCCATATCCAAACAGGGCGTCTTCTGCAATTTTATTTCGATCCATTACATAAGCAAGTGCCTGGCGAATTTCAAGGTTACAGGTTACATTATTACCAATGGGATACCCGCTATCTGTCAATTCTCCGGTATTTGGTTCCATGGGAAGTGTAAAGCCTCTGTTATCCACTGTACTGATAGCTTCTACATGATATCCATCAATCTTATTACCCGCTGCCAGGGATGCAGAAGTCAAGGCTACATCTACCTGCCCTGCTTTCGCCGCAGCAAAGGCTGCAGACTCCTCCATGAATACGAGAGTGACCTTTTTTATTGCCGGAATCATTCCATAATAATCCTCATTTGCTTCTAATATGATTTGTTCTCCTACATTCCATTGAACAAATTTGAAAGGTCCGGAACCGATGGGGTTAGTACCATATTCTGAGTTATAAGCATGCCGAGGAACAATACCAATGGAAGCAACCGTATTTAAAAAAGTAGCGGTTGGCCGATTCAAGGTAAATACTACGCTAAATTCCTCTATCGCTTCGGCTTTCTCCATAAAGGTCAAATCTAATGACGACTGACTCTCCTTCGCCTTTTGAAAAGTAAATACCACGTCGGAAGCTGTCACCTGTTCTCCATCCGTAAAATATGCGTCCTCACGCAATTGGAAGGTCCATGTCAACCCATCCTGGCTTAACTCATAGCCCGTTGCTAAATCATTACTAAAGGTCATGTCCTGCAAATATTCCACTAGAGAGCTTTGTACCAACGGAGTGGTACCGTGTCCCCAGCCTTGGCAGGGATCTAAGGAGGTGGGTTCGCTAGAAATAGCAATTACAACTGAATCTTGTGACTCTATCTGTTTATCGTCATCCTTTGTCTGATTATCCGATGAATTACTCTGATTACTGCAACCTGTTAGACCTCCTGTAAAAATAAAAAAGCATATCGCTATGGATATGACCCGCCTTACCTTCCTGTTCATATATAACTTCCTTCCGTTTCCATATGTATTTAGTCTAACCCCTGCACCACTCTACTGACATCATCGGATAGAAAAAGCTAAAAGCCTTCGTCCAAAGCCTATCACTCGGACTACTCACTCACATGGAATCATTCAAAATCTACAGAACCATTCTATGTTTCACTACTATGAGTAGTTTCCTTCAAGTAGAATATGTAGCCATAAAATGTGCTAAGGTTATATATCTATTATAATGATATACATTCTTTCGTATCGCACAAGCCCGTGTGGGGGATATAAATTGCTACAATATTCCTTACCGTTGATCAGCCTACAACTTCTTGCTTTTAGCTTTAAATCATACTATGTAATTTCTTTATTTCATCTTATCATATCCCCTGGATGGGGATAAACCATCTTAATATCCCTTTATAGTTTTGTTGAAATCTCATTGAATATTAGTGTAATAATAAATGTTAGGTTAATAATTATTTGATGAAACTATCGATTGCTTTATTGAGATTTTCTATTGATTTTTTGTCACCCGCTTCTACGGCCTCTACAATACAATGCTCCATGTGATCCTTTAGAATCACCTTCCCTGTGTTGTTCAAGGCGGCAATGACTGCGGAGAGTTGAATCAGCACCTCACTACAATCCTTACCTTCCTCTATCATTCGCTTTACGGATTCCAGATGTCCGCTTGCTCGAGATAACCTATTTAATACCGCTTTCGTATTATGATGTACATGTCCATGTTTCTCACCATGAATATGTGTATATTGTGTACCGTCCGCATCTCTATGTGTGTGGATTCGCTCTTTATCTGCCATAGTCATCTCTTCCCCCTCTGATTTCTTCTTGATTCTTGGCTATATTATACATGAAATATAGGATCGAAACAATCTATTTGTCGAACGAGATGTATCCTAATTACAGCGGTTTGCTTCCAAGGAATATTAGTACCTCTCTTTGAGGAACTCACCGTTCTACTTTGAAGCATAATCCTGTAGATGATTAATATAATGTTATAATACTACATATGCTCGGAGGTCCTATGAAAAAAATACTGTTAAAAACTTTCATCGTTAGTATCGTTGTATTTTTGTTTCCCGTAGTCTTAACCATGCTATTTTCACAGCATAATGAAGCTGATTCCATCGAAACAATGGATTTTACTATATATTATGAAGTTGATGGAGCCAAGGAACAGCTATCCTTTGAAGATTATCTCCTGGGTGTTGTTGCAGCGAATATGCCGGCAGGATATCATATGGAAGCACTAAAAACGCAAGCAGTAATTGCTCGTACCTATGCGCTCTATAATATTTCTCTGTTATCCAAGGAGTATCCAAATAAGACTACCTTTACCACCTCAGAACTAGGTCTATCTTACATAAGCCTAGAGGATTTAGAACAGTATTGGGGAGAAGAAGATTATTCCTCCTATTTTACAAGACTTGAAAATGCTGTTTATTCAACAAAAAATGAGATTCTTGTTTATCATAAAGAATTAATCTTGCCTGTATTTTTTGATACCGGTTCCGGCCATACCAGAAATGCCTCCGAAGCCTGGGGCATCGAGGTACCCTATCTAACAAGCGTCTCCAGCAAGCAGGACGTTACGTCGACTAATTATTTAAAAATTCAAGAATACGAAAAGAGTGAGCTTATTGCTCTTTTAGAGAAATATTATACAAATCTAGAACTAACAGAGGAAACCTTCTTTGATCGGGTTAATATAACTAAACGAGATACTACCGGTTATGTCATAGAAATAGACCTTGGCTCTCTTACCGTTTCCGGCGAAGAATTTGCCAAGGTCCTTGGATTACCTTCCAGCCATTTTTATATTGAAGACTATGAAGATAGTGTAAGAATCATCTGTAATGGAGATGGCCACGGTGTTGGGTTAAGCCAATATGGTGCAAATGCCATGGCTGAGGATGGTTCTTCCTATAAGGATATCCTCTCTTATTATTTTACTGGTATTTCCTTCTTAGAATTAACGGATTTGGATTAATATTTATGCTTGCTCGTAAGAAATAAAAACTCTCCAAGAAATACTTTAAATCTACTCTCTCTTTCCATCTCAATTGTTATTAGTCCACGGTAGAACTGATCCACCAGCTTGAAGTCCTCAGCTGTCAGTTCTTCCTGGGCATAACGATATCTCATAAAAATATCTGCCACTTTATTAAAAGAAATAATTCCCTCAGGTAAAT